>NZ_JBIAYZ010000017.1:67291-125009 GCF_042898635.1 Micromonospora sp. NPDC000442
CCGGGGGGCGGGCGGGGGGGCGCGCGCCCGGCCCCGCGGGCCCGTATTGTATTCCCCCCCCCCCCCCCCCCCGCGGCCCCGGGCGGGGGGGGGCCCCCCCGGCCGGCGCCCCCCCCCCCCACGACGGATCAACCCTTGACGCTGCCGGCGAGCAGCCCACGAACGAAGTAACGCTGCAACGACAGGAACACGATCAGCGGTACGACGATCGAGACGAACGCTCCGGCGGTCAACCGTTGCCACTCGTTGCCACGGGTGCCGGCCAACTCGGCGAGGCGGACCGTGAGTGGCGCGGTGACGTCGCTGCCGCCGGCGAAGATGAGCCCGACCAGCAGGTCGTTCCAGACCCAGAGGAACTGGAAGATGCCGAACGCGGCCAACGCCGGGGCAACCAGGGGCAGCACGATGGTGCGGAAGATCTTCGGGTGCGTGGCCCCGTCGACCCGGGCCGCCTCCATCAGATCCTTCGGCAGTTGCGAGATGAAGTTGTGTAGCAGGTACACGGCGAACGGCAGCGCGAAACAGGTGTGCGCGAACCACACCTGGGCGAAGTTCTGCGCGCCGTCGAGGTTCCAGGCGGGCATCAGGGTGATGCCGCCCAGGCTGACTCCGCGCGAGAAGAAGCTCAGCAGCGGCACCAGGGCCATCTGCAGCGGCACGATCTGGAGCGCGAAGATGCCGATGTACACCCAGTCCCGGCCCCGGAAGTTGATCCAGGCCAGCGCGTACGCGGCCATGGCCGCGAACGCGAGCGGGAACAGTACCGACGGCAGGGTGATCACCAGCGAGTTGATGAAGTAGCTGGCGAGCTGCCCGGACGAGGCGGACTGCCCGAACAGCACCTCCTGGTAGTTCTGGAGGGTGAACTCCGGGTCCCGGAAGAAGGTCCACCAGCCGGTGGTCTTGATCTGGTTCTCCGGCCGGAACGAGGAGACGAACAGGCCGAAGGTGGGGATGGTCCAGACGACCGCGATGACGATGGCGACAAGCGTGGCGGTGTGGGTGTTGAGTCGCTTGCGGACCCGTGACGCCGGCGTCGGCCGCCCGCTGGTGTCCTGTGCGCCGGAGGCGACCGGGGGAGTGGTGGTGGTCATCTCAGCCCTCCCGTCGCTGCTGGCGGAGGTTGCGGATCTGGAAGATCACGATGGGGATCACCAGGACGAAGAGGAAGACCGCCAGCGCGGAGCCCTGCCCGTTCTGGCCGTACCGGAACGCCTGGTTGTACATCTCGTTGGCGATCACGCTGGTGTCGTAGTTGCCGTTGGTCGAGGTGCGGACGATGTCGAAGACCTTCAGCGTGGCGATCGAGATGGTGACCACCACCACGATCAGCGCGGGCCGGATGCTGGGCAGGGTGATCTGCCAGAACATCTGCCACGGGCTCACCCCGTCGAGCCGGGCGGCCTCGACGATGTCGGCCGGAATCGCCTTGATCGCCGCGGACAGCACCACCATCGCGAAACCGGCCTGGATCCAGACCATGATCACGATGAGCAGCAGCGTGTTCAGCGGCGAGTCGAGCAGCCACTGCCGGGGCTCGCCGCCAAGGCTGACCACGATCTGGTTGAGCAGACCGATCTGTTCCTGCTCTTCGCCCCGGAAGGCGTACACGAACTTCCAGATGATGCTGGCGCCGACGAACGAGATCGCCATCGGCATAAAGATCAGCGACTTCGCCACCGCCTCCAGTCGGGCCTTGTCGACCATGACCGCGTAGATCAGGCCGATGGAGGTCGCGACAAGCGGAACCAGGGTGACCCAGACCAGGGTGTTGAGCAGCACCCGCACGATCGAGTCGTCGGCGAACATCCAGCGGTAGTTGTCCAGGCCCACGAAGTTCTGGCTGCCGCCGTCCATGAAGGACAGCAGCGTGGTCCGGATCGCCGGGACGACCAGGCCGATCAGCAGCAGCAGTACCGTCGGCAACAGGAAGAACGTGGCGAACAGCCCCTCTCGGGACTTGGTCCGCCCGGGCAGCGGCGCCCCACTTGCGGACGCGGCCACGAGTTGCGCCTCACGTCGCCGTGCGAAGTAGGACGGCACCGCGTCGAGCAGCACGAGCAAGCCGCCCACCACCACCGCGAAGGCGACAAGCCCCCACAGCAGCATCATCAACTTGGGCGTCTGCTCGGCAAAGTCGAAGTTCATCAACCCTCCCCGGGTCCTCGGTAGAGCCGGGGGGGGGGGGCCCCCCACCCCGCCCCCCCCCCCCCCCCCCCAAAAAAAAGGGGGGGGGGGGGGGGGGGGGGCGGGGGGGGGGGGGCCCCCCCCGGGCCCCCCCCCCCCCCCCCCCCACAAAAAACGGGGGCCGTCGCCCCCCAAACTCCTATTTAAAACACCCCCCCCGGGGCGGGGGGGGGGGCGGGGGGCCCCCCCCCCCCCCCCCCCCCCCCCCACCGCCGGAATTACTTCCAGCTGCTCTCGATGCCCTGGAGGACGGTGGCGGTGTCCCGCCCATTGACCCAGTCGACCATGCCCTTCCAGAAGGTCCCGGCGCCGACGGCGGCGGGCATCAGGTCGGAACCGTCGAACCGGAAGACCGTGCTGTCGTCCTGGAGGATCTCCACCGACAGCTTGTCGATCGGGTTGGCGACGTTGGCCAGGTCGACCTTGTTGTTCGCGGACACCCAGTCGCCGATCTTCGCGCGGCTGTTGGCGTACTCGCCGGAGGCGAGGTACGTCTGCACCGCCTGCACCTCGGGACGGTCAGCGAAGGCCGTCACGAACTCGCCGCCACCCAGCACCGGCTTGCCCTTGGCCGGGTCGATGGCCGGGAAGTAGAAGGCGAAGACGTCGCCGTCCTCGGCCACCCGGGTGCCCTCAGGCCACTGGTTGGCGTAGAAGGACGCCTGCCGGTGCAGTGCGCACTTGCCCTGCGTGATCGGCACGCCCGCCTCCTGGAAGGAGGTGGTGGCGATGCTGCGTACCCCACCGAAGCCACCGTTGACGTACTTGTCGTTCTTCAGGATCGTGCCGGCCCGGTCCAGCGCCTCCGCGACCCGCGGGTCGTTGAAGGGGATCTCGTGCGTGGTCCACTGGTCGTAGACCTCGGGGGTCTGCGTCCGCAGCATCACGTCCTCGATCCAGTCGGTGGCCGGCCAGCCGGTGGCGTCACCGGACTCGATGCCGGCACACCACGGCTTGACGTCGCTCTCGGCGATCGTGTCGCTGAGCTGGATCATCTGGTCCCAGGTGGTCGGAACGGTCCAACCCTTCTCCTGGAACATCTTCGGCGAGTACCAGACGAACGACTTCACGTTCGACCCGAGCGGCGCGCCGTAGAAGGTGCCGTTGACGGTGCTGTACTTCAGCCAGTCGGGCGAGTAGTTCTGCTCGGCCATCGCCTTGGTATCGGCGCTGGCCGGCTTCAGCTGGTTGCGCTCGGCGAACCGGGCGAGCAGGCCGGGCTGGGGGATGAAGGCCAGGTCGGGGGCGTTGCCGCCGTCGACCCGTACGGGGAGTTGGGCCTCGAACTCGCCGCTTCCCTCGTGATTGATCGTGATGCCGGTGCAGTCCTCGAACTGCTTCCAGGACTCCGCCAGCCGGTCGGCCTCGATGTCCCGAATCGACGAGTAGATGTTTACCGTCTTACCTTCGTGGCCCTGGTAGCTCTCGTACGGGGCGCACTCCGCGGAATCGGCGTTGCTGCTCCCGCCGTTGCTGCTGCTTCCGGTGCCGCAAGCGGTGGCGCTGAGTGCCAGTCCGATCGCGCCAACGATCGCGACAGCCTGGCGTGGCCTGGCAGAGACCGCCATGCCGTCCTCCTTCCTGTCCGGCGCCGGCCGGGATCGCATCCGGTTGACCTGGCGCCGGTCCGATGGGCGTTTTCACATGTAAGCGCTTGCATCTCCCCGGGGTCCACCCCTGGAGGGACACGAGCGAGTAACAATCCGGAAACCTGGCAAGCAGCCGAGGATCCGCGCCCATCTGCTGGAAAGAGCCTCGTCTATCAGCGGATACTTCCGCCGACCGCGACGGGGCGTGGGGAGGGTTACCGCGGCGAAGGTTGGCTGGCGGGCAGTGGAGCGCCACTGCCGGGCCGGTCGGCACCGCCGGCGCCGTCCCCGACCGCGGCCCAGGTCGGGCCCGGGCCGGTCAGCTGTTCAGCTGCCAGATCGAGTAGTTGAGGGCCGCGGCGAAGGTCACCCACGCCCAGTAGGGCAGCAGCAGCGCCGCCGCCACCCGACTCGCCCGGGCGAACAGTAGAACGGTCACACCGATCGCCAGCCACAGCAGGACGATTTCGGCGAACGCCAGCCCATACCGGTCACCGGCGAAGAAGAGCGGTGTCCAAGCAGCGTTGAGCACGAGCTGGACCGCCCACGCGCCGAGGGCCGCACCGAAGCCCACCCGGCGCCAGACCAGCCAGGCGGCGACCGCGATCGCCACGTAGAGGACGGTCCAGACCGGGCCGAAGAGCCAGGACGGCGGCGACCACGCGGGCCGGTCGAGGTTCGCGTACTGGTCGGCGGCACCCGACGCGGCCAGGTTGCCGATGACGGCGGCGGCCAGCACGGCCACCGCGAACCCGGCGAGGGCCCACCACTGGCCGGCACCGCTTCGTCGGGTCTGTTCCGCACTCGTCCGCATGGTCGGTGGTTCTCCGCTGAGCGGGGGCGGCAAACCTTCCGGACGGTCCTCGTCGGGCCCAGGGCCACCTCCAGTGGCCCGGACAGCCCAGTGGCCGGCTCAACCGCTTCGGGAAAGCCGCCCTCGCCCTCGTGTCGGTTGTTGATCTACCCGAAGCTGTCGACCCGGGGCGTGGTGGGTAGGCCCGCCGAGGCAAGCAGGGCCAACCGGTCCGCGTCGTCTGACCCGGCGTCTGCGTGGTACACGACGAGCATCAGGTGCTCGGCCCCGCCGATGCCCAGTCGTTCTCGGTTCAGGGTCAGCTCGCCGACCTGCGGATGGTCGATCCGGATCGTCGTCCCACGCTGTCCGCGTACCTCGTGGCGGGCCCAGAGTTCGCGGAACAGAAGGCTGCCCTGGGAGAGCTCACCGGCGAGTTCGACGAAGCGCGGATCGTCGATGTCGTTGCCCACGGCCTGTCGAAGGTTGGCGATCAGGCACTCCGTCATGCTCTCCCAGTCCGGGTGCAGAGCCTGCTCGGCCGGATCCAGGAACATGTCTCTCAGCTGGTTGCCGCCTACCGTGAGGCGGGGTGAGAGCGCCCTGGCATGGGCGTTCGAGGCCAGGATGTCGAAGTAACGCCCCTCGATGAAGGCGGGCTGGACGAGGGAGTCCAGGAGTTTGAGCGCCCCGGGCGGTGGCGTCTCCGTGTGTCGTCTGGCCCGGCGTTGCCGGGGTGTTTCCGACACCAGTGTCCGCAGATGGGCGACGTGGTCGTCGTTGAGGTGGAGCACGCGGGCGATCGATTCGAGCACCTGCGCGGACGGGTTGCGGTCGCGGCCCCGCTCCAACAGACCCCGGGCTCGATGGGGCTCCGGCTGTGGCGAGTAGCTGCCCATACCGTTTCGAACGGCCCGCATGGGCCGCGTATCTCGGGAGGAAGAGCATGAGCGTCACGCTGATCACCGGGGCGAACAAGGGAATTGGCTTCGAGACCGCCAGACACCTACTGGAACTGGGGCACGCCGTTTACGTCGACGCGCGTGATGTCGGGCGAGGGGAGAAGGCCGCCGCAGCGCTCGGCGCGCGGTTCGTGCAACTCGATGTGACCGACGACGCATCGGTGATCAACGCGTTGGCGGCGATCGATGCTGCCGAGGGTCGGCTCGACGTCTTGGTGCACAACGCGGGCATCCTCGGCAACGGCGTCACCGACGGTCCCACGGCGCTGCGGGTCTTCGACACCAACGGGGTGGGAATCGTGCGCGTCACGGAGGCGGCACTTCCCCTGCTACGCAGATCCGCGAACCCTACGGTGGTCACCGTGTCGAGCAGTGCGGGTTCGTTCTGGGCAGTGAACAATCCCGAACGGCCGGAATTCCACCTGTCGGTTCCGCTCTATTCTGCGTCCAAGTCGGCGGCCACCATGCTGACGGTCCAGTACGCCAAATCCCAGCCGGCCGTCGGGTTCAACGCACTCGAGCCGGGCTTCACCGCCATCGATCTGACCGCGGCGGTCGGCGGCGGACGACCTCCGGCGGAAAGCGCCAGAACGGTCGTGCGACTGGCGACCCTCGGCGTCGACGGCCCGACCGGTACCTTCCAGGACGAGGCCGGGGAACTGCCCTGGTAAGGCCGCAGGCGGGGTGCCAGGCCGTGCTGTTGCGGGGCGGGTCAACGGCGACCAGGGGCGGGCACGGTCCCCCGACCGACTGACGACAAGCACGCCGGGGTCGCCGCGTCCGGTAGCTCCTGTCGGGAGGACGGAGTACCGGGCGCGACGACCCCGGCGGGTCCGGTGAGCGACGCCCTGCGCCGCCAGGTCAATTGAAGATGCTTACCCCACCCGGGCCGACGAGCAGCCCGACAACGATGAGGACGATGCCCCAGAGGATCTGCCGGCGGAACAGCGCGAGGATGCCGGCGACCACCAGTACGACTGCGAGAATCCAGAGAATCAGCTCCATGGTTGCTGAATACCCCCGGCGGCGACTTCGGAAACCTCGCCCTGATCAAGGTGATCGCCCAGGTGGAAGATGCTGTACGCCTGCTTGATCACCGGGTGGGCAACGTTGCGCACGCGTACTCCTCCCGGGGTGGTGCCCCGCTCGGAACCGTGGTGGGCGTGCCCGTGCAGGGCGAGCGCGGTCGGCGCGGCGTCGACCGCCTGCCCCAGCTGGTAGCAGCCGAGGAACGGGTAGATCTCCAACGGCTCCCCGGCCAGGGTGTCCGGCACCGGGGCGTAGTGGGTGAGTGCCACCAGCACGTCGCAGTCCAGCGAGCGCAGCGCCTCGCTCAACCGGTCGGCGCTCTCGGTCGTGGTGCGTACGAACGCCTTCATCTCCGGCTCGCCGAAGTCGCTGGCGCACCGGCCGGCGAAACCGCCACCGAAGCCCTTCACCCCGGCGACGCCGAGGCGGCCACCAGGGCAGTCCAGCACCACCCCGTCGCCCTCCAGTACGGTGATGCCCGCCTCCTCCAGCGCCCCGACCACCTGGGGCACCTGGTCGCACTGATGATCGTGGTTGCCGAGCACGGCGATAACCGGTACACCCAGGCCGCCGAACTCCCGGGCGACGCAGCGGGCCTCGGCCTCGGTGCCGTGCCGGGTCAGGTCGCCGGCGAGGAGCAGCGCGTCGACGCTGCCCGGCAGTTGCTCCAGGGTCGGCCGGAACCGGCCGACCACGTCCTCGTCCAGATGCACGTCGCCCACGGCGGCGATCCGGATAACCATCGAACCTCCCTCAGGGCAGTTGCTCGATCTCCGTGGGCGCCTGTACGCGGATCACCCCGATGTCACTGGTGATCGGGACGTCCGGGAAGCGATCGGTCACCCGGCGCAGGATCTCCTCCCGCCGGTGTGCGCTCTCGACCTCGCCGTGCAGCACGAGAGCGCGTTCGGTGCGGACCACGGTGATGCCCTGTTCGGCGACGGCCGGATCTTCGGTGAGCAGCCGGTGGATCTCCGCCTCGACGTACTCGTCGGGCGGACCGGCGCCGGAGTCGAGGTGCGCGGTCACGTTGTCCCCTTCCCGTCGGCCGTGCCGGAGTGCGGCACGACGTCCAGCCTGTCCAGCAGCACCAGGAACGACTCGGCGTACGGCGAGTGCTGCGTCTCCTTGCGTACCCGTTCCCAGTCGATCTGCTCACGTAGCGAGCGCGCCAGCGGCAGCCCGCGGGCGAAATCGCAGTAGTGCTGGGAGAAGCTGAGCAGTTTGTGCACCATCAGTTGGGTGGCCGACAGCACCGGCATGTGGATGGCGTCCACCGGCCGCACGACCGTGTCGGCGAAGGTCTCCTCGGTCACCGGCGTCTCGATCGGGCGGTGGATCAGGTCCACCATCCGGCCGCCGTCGTAGACCTTGACCAGCCAGTCCTCTGGCGGCCGCTCGGCGGTGAAGCCGGCCTGCCCCAGCGCCTCCAGCGCGGCTTCGACGTCGGACTCGCGGATGAGGAAGTCGACGTCGTGCTCGCTGGAGTGCCCTCCGTGCGCGTACACGGCGAAGCTGCCGCCGAGAGCGAATGGGATCTCGGACTGTTTGAACACGGCGGCGACCTTCTTGAGGGTGTGTAGGAGAGTCTCGTCGTCGCGCTCGGCCATCTCGCCTCTCCCGTCGCCTCGTCGGGGATGCCACCGGTGGGATCTCCGATCGGTACCCGGCATTCCGGTCGTCCACACCTGCGCCGCACGTGCAACGGGATGAACAGGTCTGAAACCGGATCTATGGTGCACCCGTCGTGCACCCGTCGGATAGCCTTTCCAGGGTGGCCAGATCGATGGGAGCGCCCGCTTCGACGGGAGTCCGCCGTGCCCGGGGCCGGCTCCGCACCGTAGCTCTGATCGGCATCGACGGCTCAGGCAAGACCACCCAGGCGTACCGGCTCGCCGAGGCGCTCACCGCAGCCGGGTTCCCGGCCACCTACCACCGCAACGCGGGTGGGCGGCGCTGGCTCGGCCGGGCGGCACACCGACTCGGTCGGCCGGATGCCCAGAGTCTCCTCGGACGGGACGGAATGCTCCTGATGGAGTCCGTGCTGCGCTGGCTGGCCATCGCGATGACACTGCTCGGTGGTCTGTTCAACGGGCGGGTGGCCGTGATGGACCGCTACGCGGCCTGCCAGTACGCGAGCCTGCGGGCACATGGCGGGCATCGCTGGGAGCGGCTGGTCCGGGCTGCCTACCGACTCTTCCCCCGACCGCAGGTGACGTTCCTGCTGACCGTCGAGCCGACCGAGGCGTACCGGCGGATCGAGCGCCGGGGCACCGACCACGAGAGCCTTGGCTTCCTGGCCGCCGCCGACCTGGCCTACCGCACCCTGCCGGAGTACCCGACGTTCGTGCCGGTCAATGCCGATCTCCCGGCCGAGGAGATCGCCCGGGAGATCCGGGGGCACCTGAACGCCTGGCTGGCAGCCCCGGGCGAGCCGACCGACACCGCGCCGGTGACGGAACTGGTTCCGCTTCAGGCCCGCCCGTAGACCGGTACGGCCGCGCCGCTGGTGGGCGCCGACTCGTCCGACGCGAGGAAGCGGATCACCGAGGCGATCTCGGCCGGGTCCACCCAGCGGGTGTGGTCGGCGTCCGGCATCGAGTCGCGGTTCGTCGGGGTGTCGATGACACTCGGCAGCACCGTGTTGCAGCGGACCCCGGCCGCCTTGTACTCCACCGCCACGGCGGCGGCGAAGCCGAGCACGGCGGCCTTCGCGGTGACGTAGCCGGCGACTCCCGGGAAGGGCGTGACCGCCGCCCGGGCAGCGACACAGACCACCGCGCCACCACCGGCGGCGACCAGGTGCGGCAGCGCGGCCCGGGTGACCAGGTGGGTCGGGCGGAGGTTGAGCGTGAGCATCCGTTCGAAGTCCTCGACCGGCGTCTCGTGCACCAGACCGCCGCTGGCGTACCCGCCGACGAGGTTGACCACGGCGCGTAGTGGCGCCTCGGGATCCCGGGCCGCCACCTCGGCCACCCGGGCGGCGTCCTGCGGGTCGGTCAGGTCCGCGACGATCCGGACGGGAGCGTTGACCTCGGGTCCACCCACCGGGTCCGGTTGCCGACGCTGGGGCGCGACCACCCGCCACCCGGCCGCCACGAACGCGGCGCTGACCGCCGTGCCCAGTCCGCCCGTGGCCCCGGTGACCAACACACTGCGATTCGCCATGACCTGAGGTTAGTGCGGTGCCCGATCGGCGGGTGCGGAGCCCCACCCGACCGGGTGGACCCGGCCCGGCGGGGGAGGCGGTCCGGCAGCGGCGGGTGACAGGCTGGACCGGCCGCATCGGTGCACGTCACGGTTGACCCTCCCGGATTACTGAAAGTAAGTTTCAAAGGTGGCGAAGAGCCCGAAGGTTTCCGCGAATCCCGCGCCCGCTGGGCTGGTCGTCCACATCAGCGGTCTGCTTCCGGCGCTGTCGCCGGCCGAGCAGCGGGTCGCCCGGCTGGTGGTCGCCGACCCGGCCGACGCCGCCCGCCGGACCATCACCGACCTCGCCACCGCCGCCGAGACCTCCGAGGCGACGGTGATCCGGTTCTGTCGTTCGGTCGGCATGGACGGCTACCCGCAACTGCGGCTCCGGCTGGCCGCCGAGGCCGCCCGGCGCGTCGAGCCGCCGGACACGCGGGTGGTCGGCGGAGACATCCCGCCCGGCGCCGACCTGGCCCAGATCATCGCGACCATCGCCTTCAGCGACGCCCGTGCCGTGGAGGACACTGCCGATCAGCTCGACCCAGCGGTCTGCGAGCGGGTGGTGGACGCGATCGTCGGGGCCGACCGGATCGACATCTACGGTGCCGGTGCGAGTGGCCTCGTCGCCTCGGACTTCCAGCAGAAGCTGCACCGGATCGGCCGCGCCGCCTGCTGCTTCCCCGACGTGCACACCGCGTTGACCTCGGCCGCCCTGCTCGGCCGCGGCGACGTCGCCGTTGGCATCTCACACACCGGCACCACCTCGGAGGTGATCGAGGTACTCGGGCAGGCCCGGTCCGGGGGCGCCACGACGGTGGTGCTCACCAACTTTCCGCGCTCTCCGGTCACCGAGGTCGCCGATCACGTCCTCACCACCGCCGCGCGCGAGACCACCTACCGGTCCGGCGCGACGGCCAGCCGACTGACCCAGCTCACCGTGGTCGACTGCCTCTTCGTCGGGGTGGCCCTGCGTAACCGGCCCCGAACCCGCAAGGCGTTGGAGGCGACCGACGAGGCGGTCCGTTCCCACCGGGTGGACTCCCGCCGGAGGAGAGTGTGACGGCCGAAGCCGATGGGCCGCACCATCCCCACCCACGGCGGCCGTCCGGCCCGTCCGGGCCGGCGTACCGACCGGACGGGCCGGGGCGGACGATGCGGGCCCATCCCGTACGTCCTCGGTGCGCTCGCCGCGTCCCGGGCCAACGGTGCCGCGAGTGCGCTGCTCCGTGCGAACCCGGAGACGCCGGTCCGCCGGGCCGTGGACGCCTTCATCCGGTGGACACCGGACCCGAGGTGGTTGCCGGTCCCCACTGTCCTGATCAGGTACGCGGCCTGCGCCCCGGCTCGCGTTCAGGAACGGGGCAGCCAGTCGAGGCGCCCGACCGTGGCGGGCATAGGACCGGGGCGCGGATTGTTCATCAGGGCGTGGGGTATTACCACCGGCGTGGATGAACCGGGCGGTCCACGTACGCGTATCAGGCAGTGACCAGGATCGCAGCACGGCGGTGACCCGGGTCGCTGCGACTATCGGCCGGGCAGTGCTGCCATGGACCGGGACGGACGGCGATCCATCGATCCGTCGACCTCACGGGGTGCCTGCCGACGACAGTCAGGCAGGGTGCTGACAGCAAACGTGGACGCTGCTCTCAGCGGATTATCAGGCATTCGTGACACTTTCGACCCACGACATGGAATCCCCGACACGTCTCATCTGTTGTGTAGATGTCAGCACCGATGGGCACAGCGGAGGTTACGGGGGAGGGCTGATGGGCGTGGGGATGGCAAGGAACCGGGCAACCGGCGCGAGCGAGGGGACCGTGGGCACCGTGGACAAGAACATCGGAATGCGAACTGACGAGGTCGCCGAGGAGCGCGACCTGGTCGGAGTCTACCTGCACGAGATCTCCCGGACGCCGCTGCTGGACGCCGCCAAGGAGGTCGACCTTTCCAAGGCCATCGAGGCCGGCCTGTACGCCGAGCACCTGCTCGGTGAGGACCGCGTCCCCGACGGGGTCACCCGGGAGGAACTGGAGCGGCTGGTCGCCGACGGTGAGCGGGCCAAGGACCTGTTCATCCGCGCCAACCTGCGACTGGTCGTGTCGATCGCCCGACGTTACGTCCGCTCCGGCATGCCCATGTTGGACCTCATCCAGGAGGGCAACACCGGTCTGGTCCGGGCGGTCGAGAAGTTCGACTACGAGCGTGGCTACAAGTTCTCGACCTATGCGACGTGGTGGATCCGCCAGGCCATCAGCCGGGCGATCGCCCAGCAGGAGCGCACCGTGCGGCTGCCGGTGCACCTGGTGGAGGACGTCAACCGGATGCGTAACGTGGCCCGGCAGCTCACCCGTGAGCTGGGCGGCGACCCGGAGCCGGAGCAGATCGCGGCGGCGCTGGGGGTGACCGTCGAGCGGGTCAACGAACTGGTCCGCTGGTCGCAGGACACCGTGTCGCTGGACACGCCCGTCGGCGACGACGGCGACACCAACCTCGGTGACCTGGTCGCCGACAGCGACGCACCCTCCCCGGAGGAGATCGTCCTCACCGGGTTGGAGCGGCAGCGGATCGAAGGGCTGCTCAACCACCTGGACGACCGTTCGGCCGGCATCATGCGGGCCCGGTACGGGCTGGAGGACGGCCGCGAGCACTCGCTGACCGAGGTGGCGTCGCGGTTCTCCCTGTCCCGGGAGCGGATCCGGCAGCTGGAGATCCAGGCGCTCGGCCGGCTCCGCGAGCTGGCCCGAGCAGAGGGCCTGCAAGCGGCCTGATCAGGCGACAACAACGGCGAACGGCCGGCGTCCGACAACGGACGCCGGCCGTTCGCCGTTCTTCGTTGTCGGTTGCGCCGCCGCCGAAAACGGCACGTCACGACCGGCGGCTCAACGCACCCGACCGTAACCGTACGGTGACATCAGGTCCACGGATCGCTTCTCCACGTTGCGGCCGAAGGTCGGCGCGTGGATGACCTGCCCGTCGCCGACGTAGATGGCCACATGGCCGAGGCTGCGGTAGAAGACCAGGTCGCCGGGGCGCAGCTCACTGCGACTGATGTGGGCCACCACGCCCCACTGCATCCGGGTGTTGTGCGGCAGGGACCGGCCCGCCGCCCGCCAGGCAGCCGAGGTCAGCCCGGAGCAGTCGTAGCTGCCCGGCCCGTCCTGGCCCCAGGCGTACGGCTTGCCCAGCGCGCCGTAGGCGTACCGGACGGCGACGCCGGCCTTGCCAGAGACGGCGGGTGCGTCCTGGGCGCTGCTGGCCCGGTTCGTCGCACGTTCGGTCGCCCGGCCGTACGCCTGGCGGCGCATCTCGTAGAGCTTGGCGAGATCGCGCTCGATCCGCTTCTTCGCCGAGGACAGTTCGCGGGACTGCGCCGCCTGACGGCTGAGCGTGACGTCCAGCCGGGTCTTCTCGTCGAGCAGCCGCCGCTGGTCGGCGGTGTAGCTGGCGATGGTGGACTGCCGCTGCCGGGTCAGGTGGTCCAGCGTGCCGAGCCGGTCCAGCACGGAGGTCGAGTCACCGCCGTGCAGCAACGCGTCGACGGTGCCGAGGTTGCCGGTCTTGTACGCGGTCACCGCCAACTCGCCGACGTCCGCCCGGCTCTGTTCGGCCTGCTGCTCCAGCGGGCCGATCCGGTCCTGCAACCGCTCCACCGCGGCGCGGTTCTCCTTTATCTTCTCCCGCAGTTCGTTGTGGGCCTCCACCACGCGTTCCAACTCGACGGAGGCCTTCTCGATCCGCCGGGTCAGGTCGGCGGGGGAAGGTTCGGCCCGGGCCACCGTCGCCGGCACGAGCAGCGCCAGCGTGAGGGCGGCGACCGTCAGGGCTCGCAGCGTGTGCGTCAGGGACGACAAGAGCCCGAATGCTCCTCTCCCGGGGGCCGGCGCGGGGCGGATGAGGCTCCGCGACGGCGACGGCCCGGTGCCGTCCGGGTGGACGGCGGCCGGCCGGGCCGACCTGCCCAACCTAGTACGGGACGGGAGTCATCCGCAGAGAAAGCCGGGACCACTGGGAGTGCTGTGGCGGAACACGCAGCGACAACCAGCGTCAAGCAGGTTATCGGCGACATGTCGGACTGGTCGCTCCCGGCATATGACGTCGGATGCCGGGACGTTTTGACCGACAAGCCGGACTTGACGGGCTCTTTCCGGCGCCGTCGACCGCTCGCAAGCCCTTGACCATCGGAAACGTCGCGGCCGGAGTGGCGCGGGCGGCCCACAATGAATCGCGCGACCGGGAATCCCGTCAACCGGCGTCGATGCGCAAGGCCGACGGAGACCGACCCGGTGCCACCAGCCGTGGGAGGAGGGGGCGTGAATCCTGATGGCGCGACAACGCGGACGCCACGGACACCCCGAGGCGCCGGCACCGGGCCGACGTTGCTCTACGCCCGGCCCGGGATCATCGTCACGGTCGACCGGTTCACCGTCGGCCGCAGCAGCTGGCGCGTCGCCGAGCTGACCCATCTGCACAGCACCCGAGGCCCGCACGACCGGGCGGCGACCCGGGCAGTGCTGGTCTCGACGGTGGTGATCGGCGGGGTGGGACTGCTGCTGGGGTTCACTGGAGGACTGCAACGGCTCACCGCCGGGGCGTACCTTCTGCTCGGTGCCGTGTTCCTGGTGCCGGTGCTGCTCGCGGCGGCGGGTGACCGCTGGCGGCCACCGGCCTACGAGCTGTGGGGCCGCCGGGCGGGGACCGACGAGCTGCTGTTCAGCAGCGACGACGAGCACCAGTTCGGCCAGGTGAGCCGGGCACTGCGCCGAGCCCGTGAGATGAACAGCTACGGCGGTTGGGAGGACCCGCTGGCCGGTGTCGACCCGTGGCGACCGCGACGATGAGGCCGGGCCGCTAGCCGGCGATCGGCTCGGGCGCCTGCGCCTGCTCCCGCTCCCGCTGCTCGGCCGTGACCAGTGCGCTCACCCGCCGCTCCGCCCAGAAGGAGACGAACGGTACGGTGCCGGCCAGCATCACCAGGATCATGCGCTTGAGCGGCCAGTCGGCCCGCCGGGACAGGTCGAACGCGGCGACCAGGTACACCATGTAGAGGAAGCCGTGTGCCTGGCCCACGGTCTCCACCACGATCGGGTTGTCGAAGCCGTACTTGAGTGGCATGCCGATCACGACCAGCAGGATCAGCACCACGCCGACGACCCAGGCGATCACGCGGTAGCGGGTGAGGGCAGCGCGCACTTCTCGTCCGTCCTTCCGGGCCCGGCTCAGCCGGGATAGTCGCCGGGCTTCGCGCCCGGATTGGCGTTCAACCATGACAGGTAGCGGTTGTAGGCGACCAGGTCGGCGTCGTCCTCACCGGGGCCGGCGGAGACCCGGGCAACCCGCACCGGGCGTCGGATCCCCGTCCGTGGCTGGTCGGTGCGGGCGGGGTCGGCCGAGCCGGAGGCGGTGACGTCGGGCTCGGCTGAGTCGGCCGGACGACCGGCGGATGCCAGGACGACCGGGTCCCGGTTCGGCGGGATGACCGTGCGTAGCGTGTGGCGTACCTCTCGCCACCATACGAAGACCACGAAGCCCGCGAAGATCGGCCACTCCACGGCGTAACCCCAACTGATGGCGTTACCCGCTGCGGCCCGGCTGACCTGCCACCAACCCAGACCGAGAAAAGTGGTCACCAGCACGACCATGGCCACGTGGCGAGCGATCCACGCCGGGGTCCAGAGCCGCTTCATGTCCACGAGGGTACCGAAACCGACCGCCTTCTCCGACGCGGTGTCGTAGTGCGGCGGGGTTTGGCCACACCCGGGGTGGGCAACCGTACAGACGCCAGCCCAGGACGGATGAGGGGGCGAGATGACGGCATCGGGACGACCGGACGGATTTCCCACCGGCGGTACGGAGGTGAGCCCCGAGCAGCGGATTCCGGAGTGGGGCGACGACCGGACACCGGCCCCCGCACCCGAAGCCGACCTGCTCGGCATCGATCCCGCCGAGCTGGGCGAGGAGGATCTCATTCGGGAGATGCAGAGCCTGCATCGCACCCGTCTGGACACGCTGCGCCACGCCACCGACTCGGCGCTCGCCAATCACCTGCGGCGCACCGCCGAGTTGGAGACCGAGTACCTCGCTCGTCACCCGGGGCGCGAGGTCGACCCGAGCCGGCTGCGGGATGCGTGATGGCGTACGCGGAGCGGGGGGTGTCCGCGCCCCCGGAGGTGGTGTTCAACACGGCCACCGATCCCGACCGGATCTCCTCCTGGCTGCCCGAGCCGTTGCTGTCGAGTGACCCGGCCCGGGAGGGCGACGCCGGTCAACTGCGGGCCCGCTGGACTGCCCGTGGCGCCGACTGGTCGGCCGAACTGCACGTGGAACCGGTCGACGCGGGCGGTTCGCGGCTCCGGCTGGAACTCGGCGGGGGCGGCGAGGACGTCGACCGGCTCGCCGACGAGGCGCTGAACAGCCTCGCCCGCGAGGTGGCCGACAACCTGCAGGCCGGCTGACTCGGCCGGCGCTGATTCGATCGGACCCGCCGCCGGACCGCGGCGAAATCGAAGCGTGACCCGAAAAGGAGGCCGGGTGAGCGATCTGAAGCAGAAGGTGGCGCGGTTGCGCCAGGCGTACGCGCCGCACGAGCACCGCCCGCTCGGTGGCTACCTGGCGGCGATGGGCACCTACGCCGGGGTGACCGGCGCGATCGCCGGCCTGGTGAAGGTGACCGGGCGAAGCGTGCCCGAGCGACCCGCCACGTCGGACGTGGTGCTGCTCGCCATCGCCACTCACAAGCTCAGCCGGCTGCTGTCCAAGGACGCGGTGACCAGTCCGTTGCGCGCCCCCTTCACCCGGTACGACCGGCCGATCGGTAGCGGCGAGGTGATGGAGCAGGTACGCGACTCGGGCAGCTCCACCCGCCATGCCATCGGCGAGCTGCTCAGCTGCCCGTTCTGCCTGGCCGTGTGGGTGGCCACCGGTCTCACCGGCGGGCTGGTGCTCGCGCCGCGACTGACCCGGCTCGTCGCCACGGCGCTGACCGCGGTGGCAGCCTCCGACTTCCTGCAGATGGGGTACGCGGTGGCCCAGCAGGCGGCCGAGGGCGGTGGCGAGGAGGATTGACGGTAGGTACGGCGAGGCCGACCCGGGATGCGGGTCGGCCTCGCCGTTGCTGCTGTCTGACCGGTTGCCGGCGGCACGTGCCCGGGCGACTCAGGTTGCCTGGCGTGTCGCGCGGGGCCTCAGGCAGCGGCGGGACGGCGGTTCAGCGCTGCATTCCGGACCAGCCGCGGGGCGACTCCGGCTCCCGCTCGTCCTCGTCGGCACCGGTGATGATGTCCCGGTCGACGGCAGTGCGGTCGTGCTCGTTGGCGAAGTCGGGTTCCGGCAGGGTGTCCGTCCCCTCCGGTGGCTGGCCGAGCGCGGGCGGATGGGGGTGCTGGTCTTCCTCGCGCTGCGTCATCGTGTTCCTCTCCTCGTCGCCGGTGCCGGCGGGCTGGTCACCCCGCCGAGCCACCCAGCAGGTCGGTCACCTCGTCGACCGCGTACTCGCCCTGCGGCAGCGCGTTGAGCCGGGACAGCAGCTGTGCCGGCAGCTCCGCGGCGACCGCGCGGCGGTAGATGTCCACCTGACTGATCCGCTCCTGACCGTGGTAGAGATCGTCGAGCAGTTCGTCGAGTGGACGGGTGTCCACCTCCTCGGTTTCCACCTCGTCACCGACTGCCGCAGCCGTGCCGGGCAGGTCGGTGGTGGGCGGATCGAGCCCGGCGGTGTCGACCACGGGCACGTCGGCCAGGATGGCGTCGGGTAGCCGAGCCTGCGTCGTGGGTGCCGTGGCTGCCTCGGTCACGGGTACGTCGTCAGTCACCCGCGTGACCTACCCGCCCCCACCCCGCCAAAACACCCCACCCCCCCACCCCCCACCCCCCTCGCCCTCACCCCTCGCCCCGTCGCGTTGATCATGAGGTTGGCGGCACCGTGGAGATCGAACACTGCCGCTAACCTCATGATCAACACGAAGGTGGGGGGTGGGGAAGGGGAGAGGGTTAGGCGGGGGTGGGGAGGGAGGTGGTGGCGCGGCGGGCGCGGACGGCGGCGGCCAGGTCGGCCAGCACCTCGTCGGTGGTGTCCCAGCCGATGCAGGCGTCGGTGACCGACTGGCCGTAGGTGAGTTCGCGGGTGGGGTCGAGGTCCTGTCGACCCGGTACCAGGAAGCTCTCCAGCATGATCCCCACGATGCCCCGCTGACCGGCGGCGATCTGCGCGGCCACGTCGGCGGCCACCGCGGGCTGGTTACGGTGGTCCTTGCCGCTGTTGGCGTGACTGGCGTCCACCACGAGGCGTTCCGGCAGCCCAGCGGCTCGCAGCAGGTCCAGTGCGCCGGCCACCGACGCGGCGTCGTAGTTCGGCCGGCCGCCGCCGCCCCGCAGCACCAGATGCCCGTCCGCGTTGCCCCGGGTGTGCATGATCGCCGGAGTGCCGGAGACGTCGATGCCGGGAAAGACGTGCGGCACGCCGGCGGCCCGGATCGCGTCGACCGCGGTGGCGATGCTGCCGTCGGGACGGTTCTTCATGCCGATCGGCATGGACAGCCCGGAGGCGAGCTGGCGGTGCACCTGACTCTCCACGGTGCGCGCCCCGATCGCCCCCCACGCGACGGTGTCCGCGATGTACTGCGGGGTGATCGGGTCGAGGAACTCGCAGCCCACCGGCAGGCCGAGACGCAGCACGTCGAGCAGCAGCGCCCGGGCTCGACGCAGACCCGTGTTGACGTCTCCGGAACCGTCCAGCCCCGGATCGTTGATCAGGCCCTTCCAACCCACGGTGGAACGCGGCTTCTCGAAGTAGACCCGCATCACGACGAGTAGGTCCTCGTCGACCCGCTGGGCCGCCGCCTGGAGCCGTTGGGCGTAGTCGAGGGCAGCGGCGGGGTCGTGGACCGAGCACGGCCCGACCACCACCAGCAACCGGTCGTCGGTCCGGTCGAGCACCTGGCCGACCGCCCGCCGGCCGGCCAGTACGGCCGCCGTGAGGGCGTCGTCCAGGGGCAACTCGTGCAGCAGCAGGGCCGGGGTCGTCAGCGGTACGACACGGTCGATCCGCTGGTCGATGACCCGGTGGTTCTCCGGGGTCGTCACGGTGGGCATCCTTCCGCCGACCGCACCCGGGGCCGGTGCCCGGGTCGAGCCGGCTGCTCGTACGCGAAAGGGCAGGAACGAAAGCTCCTGCCCGGCCGGCTCGACAACGGTGACGTCAGATCATGGTGAAGTCACCGGCCTGCGAGCCGGCTGGCTAAACCATCGATACGAGTGCGTCACGGCGGTAAGCGTACCCGACCGCGCCCGAGCGCTCATCCCCTCGTCGACAAAGCCTCGCCTCGCGTTCATCGGCATCGATAAAACTCCCCGGTACTTCAGCGTCACCGAACGCGGATCATCCGGAGGTCCCCCATGGATCGTCGTACCGTCCTGCGCGCCACCGTCGCCGGTGGTGCCGCCGCCTTCTCCGGCAGCCTGTGGGCGGGTGCCGCCGTGGCCGCACCCGCCCAGCCCGGCCCCAGCCCGTACGGTTCGCTCCGGAGCGCCGACGCCAACGGCATCCAGTTGCCCACCGGATTCACCAGCCGGGTGATCGCCCGGTCCCGCCGGACCGTCTCCGGGACGTCGTACACCTGGCACGACGCCCCCGACGGCGGGGCCTGCTTCGTCGCCGGCACGGGCTGGATCTACGTCTCGAACTCCGAGATCACCCCGGGCGGCGGTGCCTCGGCGGTGCGCTTCAACGCCGATGGCAGCATCGCCTCGGCGTACCGGATCCTCTCGAACACCAACCAGAACTGCGCCGGAGGAGCCACGCCGTGGGGCACCTGGCTCTCCTGCGAGGAGGTCAGCCGCGGGTTCGTCTATGAGACGTACCCGCAGGGCGGCACCGCCGCGGTGCAGCGGCCGGCGATGGGACGGTTCAAGCACGAGGCCGCCGCCTGCGACCCGGACCGCCGGGTGATCTACCTGACCGAGGACGAGAGCAACGGCTGCTTCTACCGGTTCCGGCCGAACAGTTGGGGCAACCTCTCCGCCGGCACCCTGGAGGTGCTGGTCGCGGGGACCGCCACCAGCGGCCCGGTGACCTGGGCGCGGGTACCGGACCCGGACGGGTCCCCGACGGTGACCCGCAGCCAGGTCTCCGGAGCCAAGCGGTTCAACGGTGGCGAGGGCTGCTGGTACGACGACGGCACCTGCTGGTTCACCACCAAGGGCGACAACCGGGTGTGGGCGTACGACGCGGTCAACCAGCGCATCGACCTGGCGTACGACGACTCGCTGGTCTCCGGCTCCGCGCCGCTGACCGGGGTGGACAACATCACCGGCACCGGCTCGGGCGACCTCTTCGTGGCCGAGGACGGCGGCAACATGGAGATCAACATCATCACCCCGGCCGGGGTGGTCGCGCCGTTCCTGCGGATCACCGGCCAGTCCTCCTCGGAGATCTGCGGGCCGGCGTTCTCGCCGGACGGCACCCGGCTGTACTTCTCGTCGCAGCGCGGCACCTCCGGCTCCTCGTCCGGTGGCATCACCTACGAGGTGCGCGGGCCGTTCCGCTGAGCCGAGCTTCGAGGTGACCGGCCGGGCCCCTCCGTCGCCAAGAAGGGGCCCGGCCCTGCCCGAGTGCGGGAGACGGGGGCGGGGTATGAGGAGCGGCATGACTGACGAGCGAAGCGACCAGGAGCGGGTGGAGTCCCGCGCCTACCTGCTACCGGAGGAGGCGGCGGCCGGCAGCGACGACGCGCATGCCCAGGCCGGCGCGATCCTCGCCGAGTCCGACGCCCGGGAGGCCGACCAGAACGTCGCCCCCGACACGGTGCTGGAGCGGCGTACCTCGGATCAGACCGTCAACCCCGTCGAACCGCCGGACTGAGCGGTGGCGCCACGCCCGCGGCGGGAGCCTCGGTAGGTGTGCTGGCGAAGCCAGGCCAGGGGGCCGGCCAACCGCAGTTCCTCCGGGATGTTGCCCACCGGGTCGAAGGCCAGCGCGGCGTCGTCCCGCGCGCTGAGCTGATCGCCGATGGTGACCTGCCCGAACGGCCGCCACGGCCCGGCGGCGGAGGCGACGGCGAGGACCAGCCCCGGCCGGCCGGCCGCCACCGCGGTGGACAGGCCGGCCAGGTCGTGGCCCAGGTCGGGTGATTCCGGGTCGGCCAGCGCGGCCAACCAGAGCCGCCGCCGACCGGTCCGGTACGACATGATCGAGCTGTAGGTGCCGGTGAACCGGCGACGGGGCAGCGGCAGGTGTCGCAGCACCGGCGCGGCGGCGCTGGAGCTGACCAGCAGGTCGAACGGACGTCCGGCCTGGCGGTGGATCCGCACCGCCAGGCCGAGCACGTCGGGCCAGGCGTCCGGGGTGGGCGTTCCCTTGGAGAGGCGGACGGTGGCCGGGTAGTGCCCGGGCCGGTCGAGCAGCCGGACCCCGGTCGGCGGACCGGACGTACCCCAGACGAGCACCTCCCCGGCGAAGGACCGGCCAGCCGGGTGCAGCATCCGGCCCCGGCGGAGCCGGGCCAGGGCCCGTGCCGCTCGTTCGGTGTTGACGGCAGGCTGTGGCCAGGGAGTCGTCGGCATGCCTTCCGCATACCCAGGGCCGTACCGTCGATGCCGCCTTCCGGTACTGCCGCGTCACGGGCCGCCGTCGGGTCTGTGGGCGACCCGTCGGCACGGCTCGCCGCTGGGCGTCCCGGGGCCTGCCGGGGCGAAAGATCGGATAGCGTCGGTGCCATGCCCGACAGCGGTTACCCCTGGCCGATCTCGACGACCCGACTGGACAACGGCCTGCGCGTGGTGGTCAGTGAGGACCGCACCGCCCCGGCGGTCGCGGTCAACCTCTGGTACGACGTCGGTTCCCGGCACGAGCCGGCCGGACAGACCGGCTTCGCCCATCTCTTCGAGCACCTGATGTTCGAGGGCTCGACGCACGTGGCGAAGACCGAGCACATGAAGCTGGTCCAGGGGGCCGGTGGCTCACTGAACGCCACCACCAACCCGGACCGCACCAACTACTTCGAGACGGTCCCGGCGGAGCACCTTGAGCTGGCGCTCTGGCTGGAGGCTGACCGGATGGGCGGGCTGGTGCCGGCGTTGACCCAGGAGACGCTGGACAACCAGCGGGACGTGGTCAAGAACGAGCGGCGGCAGCGCTACGAGAACGTGCCCTACGGCGATGCCTGGCTGCGGCTGCTGCCGCTGCTCTATCCGCCCGGTCACCCGTACCATCACGCCACCATCGGCTCGATGGCCGACCTGAACGCCGCCGACCTGGCCACCTTCCAGGCGTTCCACCAGACCTACTACGCGCCGAACAACGCCGTGCTCACCGTGGTCGGCGACACCACCGTCGACGAGGTCGTCACCCTGGCCGAGAAGTACTTCGGCGGCATCCCGCCCCGGCCGGAGATCCCCCCGGCGCCCGACGGTCGGGTCGTGCCGGCCACCGGAGTGCCCGCCGAGGAGACGGTGGTCACCGAGGTCCCGGCACCCCGCGTGTACGTGGCGCATCGCACCCACCCGTTCGGCAGCCCCGGGTACGACGTGGTGACCGTGCTGGCCACCATCCTCGGCAGCGGTCGGGGCAGCCGGCTCTACCAGCGGCTCGCCGACGGCGAACGGATCGCCCAGCCCGATCTGGTCGGGGCGTACGGGGTGGATCTGGCGCACGCACCGGCCCCGCTGATCGCCACCGCCACCGCCCGCCCGGGCGTGAGTGGCGAGCGGTTGGCCGCCGGGCTCGCCGAGGTGGTCGACGAACTGGCGACCGTACCGGTCACCGCCGCCGAACTGGACCGCGCGAAGGCGTTGCTGACCACCGCCTGGTGGCGGCAGATGTCCACCGTGGACGGCCGGGCGGATGCGCTGAGCCGGTACGCCACCCAGTTCGGTGATCCGGCGACGGTGGCCGAACGGTTACCGGCCTGGCTCGCGGTGACCGCCGAGGAGATCGCCGAGGTGGCGGCCGACACGCTCGCCGCCGACAACCGGGCGACCCTGACCTACCTTCCCGAGGAGAAGCTGTGAGCGCGAGCAGTGAGCGGCCCTCAGTGACCCTGATCGCTGACCGGCCCGGCCCGGGTGCGGCCCGCCCGTACCGTTTTCCCCAGGTCATCCGCCGCTCCGTCGCTGGTGGCGAGGTCGTCGCCGCGCACCTGCCGGGTCAGAACCTCGCCGTGGCGATGCTGCTGCTGGACGCCGGCGCCGGCCGTGAACCGGTGGGCCGCGAGGGGCTGGGCGGGGTGTTGGCCAAGGCGCTGGAGGAGGGCACCACCCAACGCGACGCCACCGCGTACGCGCTGGCCATCGAGGCGCTCGGCACCGAGTTGGTGACCGGGCTGGACTGGGACACCTTCCAGGCGAGCGTGCAGGTGCCGGTGGGCCGGCTGGGCGCGGCGGTGGAACTGCTCGCCGAGGCGGTGCGCACCCCGAGGCTCGACCCGGACGACGTCCGGCGGGTCCGCGACGACGAGGTGACCGCACTGCGGATGGACTGGGCCAACCCGGGGCCGCGAGCCGATGCGGCGTTGCGCGCCGACCTGTTCGGCGCCGGCAACCGCTGGGGCCGTCCGATGTACGGCGACCCCGACTCGGTGGCCGGTCTGGACGTGGAGGACGTCACCGTCTTCCACTCGGAGTGGTTCATCCGTCCGGGCACCCTCGTCGTCGCCGGCGACCTAGACCGGCTCGACCTGGACGCCCTCGCCGCCACGGCGTTCACCGGGACCGGCGGCGGGCCGGTGGACCGGGGCGCACCGATCGACGTGCCGGTGCGCGCCGAGCGGCGGATCATCCTCGTCGACCGGCCCGGATCGGTGCAGTCCACGCTGCGGCTCGGTCACCCCGGACCGCACCGGGCGCACCCGGACCATGTGCCGATCTCGCTCGCCGGCACGGTGCTCGGCGGGGCGTTCACCTCCCGGCTGAACCATCTGATCCGGGAGGTTCGCGGTTACACGTACGGCATCCGGGGCGACTTCGCCTCCTCCCGCCGGTTCGGCCGGTTCGCGGTCAGTTCGGGGGTGCAGACCGCCGTCACCGCACCGGCGCTGGTCGAGGCGGTCGGCGAGATCGCGCGCACCCGGGCCGGTGGGGTGACCGAGGACGAGTTGGCGGTGGCCCGGTCCTGGCGGGCAGGCCAGCTCTCGGTCGAGTTGCAGAGCCCACGGGCCATCGCCGGTGCGTTGAGCACGCTTGTGGTGCACGACCTGCCGGACGACTACCACGCCCGGCTGCGCGAGGAGTTGCTCGGTTCCCAGGTGGCCCAGGTCTCGGCGGCCGCCGCCACCCACCTGCGCCCGGAGTCGCTGACCCTGGTGGTGGAGGGAGACGCCGCGGTGATCAGGGACGAGCTGGTGGCCACCGGTCTCGGTGAGCTGATCGACCACCCGTCGGCGAGCTGACCGCCGCTGGCCTGATCGGCCCCGCCGACCGGGAGTGTGACGTCGGTCGCGGCGAAGGTGGGCCGGGCTGAGATGCTGCGGTCGGCGACGGTGGTGCGGCAGTGTTCTTCCGGCCGAACCGGCCGGCGAGGGGCGACTGTCCCGGACCGGACCGGCTCGGCCCTGCCGGTGGGATCCCCGGCGGTGGGAAAGCGTTCCCGGTCCGGGCACCGGGCTGGGTAGCCTCGCGGGCATGAGGATCGGCATTGTGGGAGCCACCGGCCAGGTCGGTGGCGTGATGCGGCAGGTGCTGGCGGAGCGGAACTTCCCGGCGGACCAGGTGCGGCTGTTCGCCTCGGCGCGCTCGGCCGGGCGTACGCTCCCGTGGCGCGGCGAGGAGATCACGGTCGAGGACGCGGCCAGCGCGGACTACTCCGGGCTGGACATCGTGCTCTTCTCGGCCGGCAAGGGCTCCGCGAAGGAGTTGGCGCCACGGGTCGCCGCCGCGGGTGCGGTCGTCATCGACAACTCCTCGGCGTTCCGGATGGATCCGCAGGTGCCGTTGGTGGTGGCCGAGGTCAACCCGCATGCCGCCGCCGTCCGGCCCAAGGGCATCATCGCCAACCCGAACTGCACCACGATGGCCGCCATGCCGGTGCTGCGTCCGCTGCACGCCGAGGCGGAGCTGGTCGCCCTGGTCGTCTCCACCTACCAGGCGGTCTCCGGTGCCGGCCTGGCCGGCGTCGCCGAGCTGGACGAGCAGGTCCGCAAGGTCGCCGAGACCGCCTCCGGGCTGACCTTCGACGGCGGCGCGGTGGACTTTCCCGCCCCCCGTTCGTTCGCCCAGCCGATCGCCTTCAACGTGCTGCCGCTGGCCGGCTCGATCGTCGACGACGGGTCGGCCGAGACCGACGAGGAGCAGAAGCTTCGCAACGAGAGTCGCAAGATCCTGGAGATCCCCGACCTGAAGGTCTCCGGCACCTGCGTACGGGTGCCGGTCTTCACCGGTCACTCGCTCCAGATCAACGCCCGGTTCGCCCGGCCGATCAGCCCGCAGCGGGCGTACGAGCTGCTCACCGACGCGCCCGGCGTCGCGCTCTCCGACGTGCCGACGCCGTTGCAGGCGGCCGGGCAGGATCCGACGTTCGTGGGCCGGATCCGCGCCGACGAGACCGTCGAGCACGGCCTGGCGCTGTTCTGCTCGAACGACAACCTGCGCAAGGGGGCGGCGCTCAACGCCGTGCAGCTCGCCGAGCTGGTCGCCGCCGAGGGCTGAGCACCGACACCGGACGACGACTTCCGCGGGGCCAAGGTGGCCGACCGCCGACCGCCGACCGCCCCGGCTGGGCGTGGAGCGCCTGGGTGGCGACCGGCCACGTTACTGACTGTGGCGGTCGGGTAGACCCCTGGTTGCCCGACACCCAGAGGGAGGTGCCATGACAACTGTCGGAGAGTTCATGACGACCCGGTTGGTGACCATGGACGGCAACGCCACGCTCGTCGCGGCGGCCCAGGAGATGCGCGACTCCGCGATCGGTGACGTGGTGGTGACCGACGGAGACAACGTGGTCGGCATCGTCACGGACCGGGACATCACGGTCCGAGGCGTGGCGGAGAGCATGGACCCGGACACCACCCGGCTGAACCAGATCACCACCAAGGACGTGGTGACGGTGAGTCAGTACGACGACGCCGTCGCCGCCGCCGACCTGATGCGGACGTACGCCGTGCGGCGGTTGCCCGTGGTGGAGGACGGCCGGCTGATCGGCCTGGTGTCCATGGGTGATCTGGCGGTCGAGCGGGAGCCCCAGTCGGTGCTGGCCGACATCAGCGCGGACGATCCCAACAACTGATCGCCTCCGCCGAGGCGAAGCCGGTTCCCGAGCCGTCGGGAGCCGGCTTCGTGCTGCGCGGTGCCGCCCTCGGGAACACCGGCGCCTGCGACCGCCTCACCCGGGCCCGCCTCCCACACCGAGGGCTCACCCCAAGCGGGTGAGGTTGAGCCCCCGGGCGTCGGGGACCCCTCCTGCGGGACATGAGCGACCGGGAGGAGGGGCCCGATGGCGGACGCGACCACGCGGTTTTTCGAGGACCTCGACCAGCAGGGATACGAACCTCTGCTGGCGAAGACCTCCGGAGCCCTGCGCTTCGACCTGCACGAGGGGCCGCAGAGCACGCACTGGCTGGTGCGGATCGACCGGGGGAACATCCAGGTGAGCCGGCAGGACATGGAGGCCGACACGGTGGTCGGCGCCAGCCCCGCGCTCTTCGAGGAACTGGTCACCGGCCGCGAGAACGGGCTGGCGGCGCTGCTCCGGGGGGACATGACGGTCACCGGTGACGCCCGCCTGGTGGTGCAGGTCGAACGGATCTTTCCCGGGTCGCCGTACGCCAGGGGACCGCAGCGCTACCGGAAGGGGGTGCAGTGATGGCGCCCAGCCACACCGTACGGATTCTCGACGGCAACAACTTCGTCGTCAGCGAGGCCACCGGGGACATCGAGGCGACACCTACCGAACCGACCGGCTTGTTCTCCATCGACACCCGCTTTCTTTCCAAGTGGGTGCTCACGGTCAACGGCGAGCGGCTGAACGCCCTCTCCTACGACGACCTCCAGTACTACGAGTCGCGCTTCTTCCTGGTGCCCGGGCTGGCCACGCACTACGTCGACGCGAAACTGTCGATCATCCGGGAGCGGGCGGTCGGTGGGAGCTTCCGGGAACACATCACCATCCTCAACCACGACGAGAAGGCGGTCGACCTGGAGATCCGGATGGACGCCGGCTGCGACTTCGCCGACCTGTTCGAGGTCAAGGACGAGATCCTCAACAAGAAGGGCGAGATCTATTCCGAGGCCGAGCCGGACCGACTCCGCCTGGGCTACCGGCGCGGCAACTTCAAGCGCGAGACGATCATCTCGTCCTCCGAGCCGGCCCGGTACGACCGCAACGGCTTCGGGTACTCCATTCACCTGGAACCGAACGAGCAGTGGACCACGGACATCGACGTGCAGACGCTGGCGCTCGGCCCGGGCGGTCGGGACCTGCGCTTCGGGTTGCAGGTGCACGGCAACGAACGGCTCGCCCTGCAACACGACCTGGAGGAGTGGATCGCCAAGGCGCCGAAGGTGAACAGCGAGCACGAGGAACTCGCCGCGACGTACCGCAGGTGCATCGTCGACCTGGCGGCGTTGCGGTTCTCGCCGCTGTCGCTGGGTGGCCAGACCCTGCCCGCCGCCGGTCTGCCGTGGTTCATGACCATGTTCGGCCGGGACAGCATCCTGACCTGCCTGCAGACGCTGCCGTTCACACCGGAGCTGAGCGCGACGACGCTGCGGATCCTCGCGGCCCTGCAGGGCACCCGGTTCGACGACTTCCGGGAGGAGGATCCCGGTCGGATTCTGCACGAGATGCGCTACGGCGAGAGCGCCGCGTTCGAGGAGCAGCCGCACTCGCCGTACTACGGAGCGGTCGACTCGACCCCGCTGTTCGTGGTGCTGCTCGACGAGTACGAGCAGTGGAGCGGCGACGCCGCGCTGGTCAAGGAGTTGGAGCAGGAGTGCCGCCGAGCCTTCAAGTGGATCGACGACTACGCCGACCTGGTCGGCAACGGCTACATCTGGTACGAGCGGCGTAACACCGACACCGGCCTGGAGAACCAGTGCTGGAAGGACTCCTGGGACTCCATCTCCTACCGCGACGGGACACTGCCGCCGTTTCCCCGGGCCAGCTGCGAGGTGCAGGGGTACGCGTACGACGCGAAGATGCGCGGCGCGCGGCTGGCCCGTGAGTTCTGGGGTGACCCGGCGTACGCCGACCAGTTGGAGCGGGAGGCCGCGGCCCTCAAGGAACGGTTCAACCGGGACTGGTGGGTCGAGGACGGCGGCTACTACGCGCTCGCGCTCGATCCGGACGGGCGGCAGTGCGACGTGCTCAGCTCCAACATCGGCCACCTGCTCTGGAGCGGGATCGTCGACGGCGACCGGGCCGAGCAGATCGCCAACCACCTGGTCGGACCGCGGCTGTTCACCGGCTGGGGAGTGCGGACCCTGGCCGAGGGCGAGGTGCGTTACAACCCCATCGGGTACCACAACGGCACGGTCTGGCCCTTCGACACCTCGTTCTGCGCCTGGGGTCTGCGCCGGTACGGCTTCGCCGAGGAGGCCGCCGCGATCGCCAATGGCATCCTGGACGCCGCCCGGTACTTCGACGGACGGTTGCCGGAGGCGTTCGGCGGTTACCCGCGCGAGCAGACGAAGTTCCCGGTGGAGTACCCGACGGCGTGCAGTCCGCAGGCGTGGTCGACGGGGGCCCCGCTGCTGTTGCTGCGTACGATGCTCGGCCTGGAGCCACACGAGGGGCACCTGGCGGTCGAGCCGCGACTGCCCGTCGGCATGGGCCGGATCGAGGTGCTGGACATCCCCGGCCGCTGGGGCCGGGTGGACGCCTTCGCGCGTGGCCGGGTCGACCTGCACTCGCTCGCCGGGTGACCGGCGCGGCCGGGTTGCCCAACCGGGCGACGGGCGACCCGGCCGCGCCCCCGTAGGTCGTGGTGACCACCGTCCCTACCGGTGCGTAACCTACTCGGGGTAAAGTTCCGGGATGCCGGAACTCGTGTACCCGCCCGTCATCGCCGCCGCCAAGACGATGTTCCGGGTCCTCGACCTGAAGCTCACCGTCAAGGGCGACCATCACGTTCCCCGTACCGGCGGCGCGGTCCTGGCGAGCAATCACGTGAGCTATCTCGACTTCATCTTCTGCGGCCTGGGTGCCCTCGAATCCCGACGTCTCGTCCGGTTCATGGCCAAGGATTCGGTGTTCCGGCACCGCGTGTCCGGGCCATTGATGCGCGGCATGCGACACATCCCGGTGGACCGGCGTGCCGGCGCCGACTCGTACGCCGCCGCCGTGGCGGCGCTGCGCTCGGGCGAGGTGGTCGGCGTGTTTCCCGAGGCGACGATCAGCCGCTCCTTCACCGTCAAGGAACTCAAGAGCGGAGCCACCCGGATGGCCCGCGAGGCGCAGGTACCGGTGCTGCCCGTCGCGCTCTGGGGAACCCAGCGGCTGTGGACGAAGGGGCGCCCACGTACGCTCACCCGCCGGCACACCCCGGTCACCATCCTGGTCGGCGAACCGATGGATCCGACCGCGTACCCGGACACCGCCACGATGACCGAGGATCTGCGTACCCGGCTGAGCGCGCTTGTCGACCGGGCTCAGCGGGAGTACCCGGACCAGCCCGCCACGCCAACGGACCGGTGGTGGCTGCCAACGCATCTCGGCGGCAGCGCGCCGACCCCGCAGGAGGCCGCCGTGCTCGACGCCGACGACCGGCGTTCCGCGACTCCCTGACCACCTCGGTTCGATCGGTCCACGGGTTACCGCTCAGGTGCCGGCGGCCTATCGCTGGCCGGACGCCGCGTCGTACGGCGGCGCGTCGGCGTACCTCGGCCGGTAGTAGTCGTCCCGGGAGTGGAACTCCACCGGCAGGGCACCGGGCAGCAGCACCCGCCCCGCGCCGCAAGGCGATGCGGTCCGGGTCAGGCGGGCCAGCGCGTCCCGCTCGGGCGGGGACAGGTCCACCAGCTCCGGCCGGACCAGCCGGAACGTGGCGACTGCGTGGCGCAGCTGCCGGGCGAGTGCGCCGATCCGGTCGTCGGGACCGACCAGGGCGAGTGCCGGCTGCCGGATCGTCCGCAGGGCGTCACAGACCACCAGCAACGTCGCCGGGTTGCCGCCGGCAGCGGGCAACAACTCCAGCCGGGACGGCCACTGCCAGCGGATCTGCCCGCTGACCAGCCCGGGCAGCCGGGCCGCCCCACGGCGACCGGCCCCCACGAGGGCGAGCTGCGTTCCGCCGCCCACATACGCCATCCGGCGGTCGGTGACGGTGACGGCTACCGGTGCGGGCAGCGCCCAGGCACGGTAGGCGTCGCTGGGACCGAGCAGGTATCCGGCCACGTCCGCCCGATGACGATCGAGCACCTGCTCGCCGCCCTCCGGCACCAGATCGTGCCGCCGGTCCAGCACCGGGCCCGTGCCGTCGTCCGCCGCGTCGAACCGGTGCGGTGCGATGAAGAACGGGGAGACGTCATCGTGCATCGTCGGGACCTCCGGTGCGGACGGCATCTACGTACGAGCCTCGCCGAGGCGTCCGCTGCTGTCATGACGCCCGTTAGGGGGTCGGCTGATCGGTCGACGCCCGCGACCGGTAGATACCAATTTCCTCCGGTCGGACGAGTCCGTCCTCGATCGCCCGGGCGAGCAGCGCCGCCTTCGTGGCGGCCGGTCGGCCGGCCCGCGTGTATTTGATCCTCGCCCGGTCGACGTACTGCTTGACGGTGTGCTCGCTGATCCGCATCCGCCGGGCCACCGACGCCTTCGACATCGACTGGAACCACAGCAGCAGCGCCTCACGTTCCTTGTCGGACAGCACCGGCCGATCCGGCCGGGGATCGCCGACCATCGCGCCGGCCAGCGCCGGTGCGACGTACGGTCGGTCGCTCGCCGCGTCGAGCACCGTCGCCACACAGTGTTCCCGCCCCTCGTGCTTGGCGAGGAACGCCACCGCCCCGGCGTCCAGCGCGGCCAGCATCGTGGCCGGATCGGAGTGTTCGGAGTAGACCACCACACGGCGTCCGGCCGAGCTCAGCTCGGCCAGCTTGTCCAGCACCAGCCGGCCGTGCAACCGCAGGTCGAGTAGGACCACATCGGCCTGCGGCGCCGCTCGCAACACCTCGTCCGGATCGTCGCCGGTGGCCAGCACGGTCAACCGGGGCTCGGTGGCCAACCAGGCGCGCACCCCGTCGATGACCACCGGGTGGTCGTCCACGATAGCCACACCGACAGGCCGCTCCGGCGTCACCGGTGCCAGCGCGTCTGCGTCCATCTGATGTTCCCGTCCCGTTCGTAGAGGTGCTCCACCTGCCCGTCGTCCTCCGCCGGATGCCCGGTGGTGTCCGGGCCCTCCCGGTCGGGTGTGACGAGACTGACCACCACCTCGTCGGGGCCGGAGACGACGGTCAACCGGGCCCAGTCCTGTGCGTCCGCGAGGCCGGCGGTGAGCGGATCCGCCAGGCTCCGGCGAATCCGCACCGGCAACGGTGGCGGTGTACCAATTGTGACCAGGTCGATCGGTAGGCCGTTGCGCTCGGCCAGATCGACTGCGGCCCGCAGCTCGTGCAGCAGCGGGTGGGGCACGTCGTCGGACTCGGCGATCAGGCGACGCAACTGGGCGGCGGCCCGTACGCAGCGGCGCTGCACCTCCGGGTCGGCCGGGTCGGCCCGCCCCCGAGCCAGCTCGGTCAGCACCTCGCTGGCGGCGCGACCGACCAGATTCAACCGCTCGCCCCGCTCGTGCCGGGCCCGCTCGGCGGCTTCCCGCTCGGCCACCGTCGCGTTCGTGGCCGCTGCCGTGGCGGCCCGCTGCCGGGACAGCGTGGCAAGCGCCGCCGCACCGGCGAAGACCGCCACCGGCAGCGACGACGTGCCGTAGAGAGCCATCGTGGCCCGGGCCAGGTCGGCGGCGCCCGTCGCGCCGTGCAGCACGACCGCGGTAAGTGCGGTGGCCGCGTGAGCGGCCAGCAGCACGAGCAGCCGGTGCACCGGTCGCCCCCAGAGCACCACCAGAAAAAACCAGGCGAGGGTGCCCCACACCCAGTTCGCCGGGCTGAACAGGTGCGGTCGGCCCACGGTGGCGAAGACCGCCACGTCGACGACCAGCAGCAGGCCGGCCAGCGGCGCCGCCGGCAGCGGTGTGTCGCGTAGCAACCGGATCCCGGCGAGCACGCCGAGCGCCGCCACGAGTAACCAGCCACCCAGCACCACCTCGGGCACGGCCAGCGTCGACCCGGCGTGAAGCACCGCGGGCAGCCCGATGGCCAGGTGCCAGACCAGCGCGATGGTGACCGCGACGATCCGGGCACCCCGATCGGAGGTGCGGGCCACCGCGGCGGCCGCCCGGACCGCACCGACCTCGTCGGACGCCGGCCCGACCCTCGGTTCCGGCACCGGAACTGGCCTGGTCCGCTGTGGCAGGAACGTGGCCGTGCCGGCCCCCCGCCCGAACCCCGTCTCGCCTGCCCCCGGGTTTCCCGTCAGCCGCTCAGCCGACATCGGACCACTCCAACCGGATCCGGGTGCCCCGGCCGGGTGCGGAGTTGACGTCGGCACGTCCGCCGATCGTCGTCATCCGGCCGTGGACCGACTCGCGCAGACCGTACCGGTGCGCCGGCACGGTGGCCGGGTCGAAACCGGGACCGTCGTCGACCACCTCGACCGTGACGGTGCCGGCGTACCGCCGCAGTCGCAGCGTCGCCCGCGCGCCGCGGGCATGATTCGCCACATTGACCAGCGCGGCGTATGCGCTCTCCGCGACGGCCTCCGCGACCGGCGCCGCCACCGTGCACGGTGGTAGGTCGGCGGCGACCGGTAGGCCGGGCAGCCGGGCGAGCACGGCCCGGAGACGCTCGTCCAGCCGGGCGGTCGCGTCGTGCGGCACCGAGCGCGCCTCCGCCAGGGCGGCGAGGGTACGCAGGTCGGCGGCACACCGCTCGCGTAGCGCGGTGGAGGGCCCGCCCACCGCGCCCTGCCCGACCATGGTGAGCGTCGCCAGCACGGTGTCGTGCAGGTCGCGGTTCTGCCGTCGTTCCGCCTCGCGCGCGATCCGGGCGACCATGGCGTCCCGGGCGGCCCGCTGGGCGGCGACGAAGGCGGTGTCCGCCCGGGCGATGCGTCGGCGCATTACCGCGGTCATCATCGCCGTGCAGGCGGTCTGGGCCAGCAGGGTGGCCGCGTGGGCCCTGGCCTCGGTCGAGTTCCCGGCCGTGTGCGCACCCGTCGCGTACGCGGCGGTCACCAGCAGCCCGGCCGGAATCGACAAGCGGGCCGGGGCGGTCGCCTGGGCGTTGATCACGGTGGTGCTGGCCAGTACGGCGATCCAACTGGCCTCACCGGGCAGCACCTCGGGTGCGACCAGGACCGGAATCGCCAGGCACGCGGCGCTGGTAAGCGCAACGTCGCCGGCGACGAGTGGCGCGCGGACGCCGTCGCGCCAGGCGTGCAGCGCGTACCAGAGCGACCAGCCGGTCAGCACCGCCACGGTCGGCAGCAGCAGTTCCGGACGTACCGGCGGGGTACGCACGGCGAGCGCCACCACGAGGCAGAACAGGCCGCAGGAGAGCCGCAGCAGCGCCGGCAGCCGGGTGAAGATGAACGCGAACGCGCCGGCGGCCGGACGGTCCACCATGGCAGGTGACGTGATCGGGCTGGGCAGGGCCGGCATCGGGAAGGCGTCCTTTGCGACAAACGACCCGATCCGGGTCCGCGCTGCGGAGATCGACGCCGGAGAATAACACGCGGCAGCGGTGCTGATGACCGTGGGTGACGTCGAAATCGACCCTCAGTCGTCCATCCGTCACGCTCAGCCAGTGACGTCCTCGCGTAGCCCGACGCAGTCCTGCTGCCAGAAGGTGGCCGAGTAGACGAAGGTTCCGGTCATCCAGGGCTCGTACCCGGAGAGCCTGGCCACCTGGAAGGCGGGTGCCGGAATGCGCAGCGACGGCCGGCGAAAGCCCAGATCACCGGCGGCGACGAAGCCGAAGCGGGCGTAGTACCCGGGGTCGCCCTCCAGGAAGACCGCCGGCACGCCGCGCTCGTCCAGGAGGCGCAGCCCGTGTCTGATCAGAGCGCCGCCGATACCGCGTCGCTGCCGGCCCGGCGTGACCGCGAGCGGGCTGAGCACCTGCACCGGTACGAGTCGACGCGGAGCGTCGAGGAGGCTGTGGGTGAACAGCACATGCCCCACGACCTCGCCGTCCTCCTCCGCGACCAGGCTGAGGGCCTCCGGGTCGTCGTCCCGCAGGGCCCGCACGAGAGCCGCCACCACTTCTCCGTGGTCACCGAAGGCCAGCCGGTGCAACTCGTGCACGGCATCCCGATCGGCTACCGGTTCGTCGCGCAGCTGCATGCCGGTGACCATACGGTCGGCGGCGCGGCCCGGACCACTGATATCCGGTGGTGCGGTGACAGCCGGCGTCAGGTCAGCGCGGGGGGCTCGGGCGGGTCGAGCCGGAACGTCGGGTGGTCGGCCGGGTCTGGCAGGTCGGCAACCCCGGTCAACTCGGGCGCGGTGGAACTCCGCCGAGGATCGGGTTCGGCGGGCGCGTGTCCGAGCGAGTGCGGGACGACGTGCTAATTTACCGATATCGATATTTTAGGGGGTGGCATGAAGATCCGACTCGCGGTCGGGGCCGTACTCACCGCCGGTCTGGTCGCCGGCAGTGTCGGCGTCGCCGGCCTGGCCGGCGCGGTCCCGAACGCCGAACGTCCGTCCGGTGCCGGCAACGACGCGCCACCCGCGCTGCTCGCCGTCGGCGACTTCGACTTCTCCCGACCCGAGACGGTCGCCACCGGTCTCCAGGTGCCGTGGGGGATGGACTTCCTGCCCGACGGCAGCGCCCTGGTCGCCCAGCGACCCACCGGGCAGGTGGTGCGGGTCCGGCCCGGCCAGTCGCCGGAGCCCGTGGTCACCGTCTCCGGCGTGACTCCGGTCAGCGAGGGCGGCCTACTCGGCCTGGCCGTATCGCCAACCTACGCCCAGGACGGCTGGATCTACGTCTACTTCACCACCGCGACCGACAACCGGATCGCCCGGTTCCGGCTCACCGCACCGCAGACCCAGCAGCCGATCCTCACCGGGCTGAACCGTGCGGCCATCCACAACGGCGGCCGGATAGCGTTCGGACCGGACGGGATGCTCTATGTCGGCGTCGGCGACGCCGGACAGACCGCCTCGGCACAAGACCCGCAGAGCCGCAACGGAAAGATCCTGCGCATCCGGCCCGACGGCACCGTTCCGTCGGACAACCCGATCGCCGGGTCACCGGTCTACAGCCTCGGTCACCGTCACGTGCAGGGGCTGGCCTGGGACGCCCAGGGCCGACTGTATGCCACCGAGTTCGGTCAGAACACCTGGGACGAGATCAACCTGATCGTCGGTGGCGGCAACTACGGTTGGCCCACCGTGGAGGGACGGGCCAACGATCCACGCTTCCGGGATCCGCTGCTCACCTGGACCCCGGCGGAAGCGTCACCGAGCGGTGCGACAATCGCCGGGAACCGGCTCTTCGTGGCCAGCCTGCGCGGCAACCGGCTGTGGAACGTGCCGTTGAACGGGTCCGGAGGCGTCGATACCCCCACCGCCGAGCTGGCCGGCAGCTACGGTCGCCTGCGCACCGTCGAGTACGGCCCGGACGGCTGGCTCTGGGTCACCACAAGCAACCGGGACGGCCGAGGCACCCCGGCGGCCACCGACGACCGCATCCTCCGCTTCCCTCCCCGTGACGCCACCACGCCCCCTCCCACGACACCCCCTCCGACCACACCCCCGCCCACCACGCCACCCCCCACGACGCCGCCTCCCACCACGCCGCCGCCGACCACCGGGCCGGCCGCCTGCACGGTGAGCTGGACGGCCAACCAGTGGAACACCGGCTTCACCGCGGACGTACGTGTCACCAACCGAGGTGCCGCCCTGACCGGCTGGACCATGACCTGGTCGTTCAGCGGCAACCAGCAGATCACCAACGCGTGGAACGCGCAGGTCACGCAGTCCGGGAGGAACGTGACCGCACGCAACGCCGCCTGGAACGGCAGCCTGCCGACCAACGGCACGGTGAGCTTCGGCTTCCAGGCCACGTACTCCGGCGCCAACGACCGCCCGACCGACTTCCAGCTCAACGGCACCCCCTGCCAGCCGAGCTGACCACCGGGATCGGGGTGTCAGGTCGAGTCAATCCTGGACAGTTTCCGATCTTCGCTGACTGTCAGCGCTGACGGGAACTGTCCAAGATTGACGGTGACGTTGGCCGGCGGCGCGGATGCCCCTCCCCGTCCGGTCCGCACAACCGAGGTACGCGAGGATGGGGGCATGCTGCGATCACCTCGCGCGCTCCTGCTGGACTTCGGCGGTGTCCTGGCCGACGCTCCGCGACAGCCACCGGCGCCACCGGAGCTGGTGACTCGGCTGTTCGACCTGGTCGGCGGTGCGGTGTCGGCCGAGCAGATCGCCGCCGACCTGACCGAGGGCGGCCGGGCCTACGCGCTGTGGCGCGACGACGTCGGCCGCTCGGATGATCCGATCGAGCTGTCGCACGCGCAGGTGTGGGCGAACTTCGTGACCCGTACCTGGCCCGAACCGGCCCGCACGGCGGTCGAGGAAGCGGCGACCCCGCTGGCGTACGCGTGGGCGTGGCGACCGGAGTGGCAGGTCCGCCCGGGGATTCCGGAGGCGCTGCGGGCCGCGGCCGAGGCGGGTCTGCCGATGGCGGTGGTCAGCAACGCGCTCTGCGGCGCGGCGCATCGGGACTTCCTCGCCGCTGCCGGGCTGTCCGACCTGTTCGTGGCCGAGTTCTACAGCGACGAGGCCGGGCTCCGCAAGCCCAACCCCCGCCTGGCCTGGTTGGCGGCGGACGCCGTCGGCGTACCGATCGGCGACTGCTGGTTCGTCGGCGACAGCATGCACCGCGACGTGGCCTGTGCTCGTCGGGCTGGTGCCGGTGCCGCGATCCTGATGCGCTCACCGCGCACCGACCGCGAGCCGTCCCACCCCGACCTGCGACCGGACGCCCGCACCGAGGACGGCCACGGCCTACTCGCGCTCCTGCACTGACGCAGTTCCTCGCCGAGGACGATCTGACCGAGCGTGCCAGTGGCTCTGCCCGACGGGTTCATCCTCGGGCAGAGCCACTGGCAGCATCCAGAGTTACGACCGGCATCTCGCTGAAGATCGTCGATCGTGGTGCATCTGTGCGGTCTTGACTACCAGTTCGGGGGGAGGTAGTTGGACTTCGTAACCCCGCGGTTGCTGGTGATGCGGTAGTTGGACCCGCAGTTTGCCTTGGAGTATCCCCCGATACCCACACCGTTGCCGTAGGCGGTCTTCTTGTTGCCTGTGCTCACGTGCTTGCACTCGGTCCAGGCACGGTAGAAGCCGGTGCCACCCCGACACATGACCCCGTAGGTGGCGGTCCCGGGGGTGCCGTTGCAGTTCGTCGGCAGCGCCTGTGCTGGTGAGGCGGTGACCGTGACAACCCCGAGGGTCGAAGTGAGCGCAAGGGTCAGGGTGACCGCTATCCGTTTCGCGGTGCCGACCCTGTTTCCCGTCCCGTTGTTGCTTGCTCGCACGTTGTGTGTCCCCTCTGCCGGTCGGCAGGTTCCGACTTCGGCCTTGCGTCGGTAGCTCTTGGGGATGCCGCATTCGCGCCGGCACGCCGTCGAAATGAAGATCATCACGTTGGTCACGCCGAGATCCGCAGACCCAGCAACACTCCGTTGTGGACGAGCTCGCGGGTCCACCCCCAGTGCAACCCTTTCAGCATGCGGGCCTGAAGATCAAGCGGCGTGGACGTACCGATGTCAACCGCCGAGTGTCAGATTGACGTTGATCCTGGCTGTCGAGCCGGTCAGTGGTTGGCCGGGTGAGCCAACCTTCGGCCAGGCCGAGGATGTCGCGGTGGCCACCCCGGTTCGCAGCGCCGGTGCAGGGCGCAGCCGAAGTCGCGAAAAGGCAGTGGACCACGGTGAGCTGGGTCAGTCGGCTGGCCGTGGTGGCAACGAGCCGCTCGACGACTCCGCCAACGCTGTATTGCCTGCGCGCCCGGCAGGATTCGAACCTGCGGCCTTGGGATTAGAAGTCCCCTGCTCTATCCGCTGAGCTACGGGCGCAACGTGGTATCGCGCGAGAAGGGTACCGCCGCCAGGGCGTCGGCCGGTGGAACGGGTGGTGAGGGCCGGCGTCGTCACTGGCGGGTCGGCCCGGCGACGGGGGTGTCGGCGAGGTTCAGGCGTCCGCGGCGGAGCGGCTTTCCGCCGCCGGTTGTTGCTCCTCGGCCGGGGGCCGGGGCTGCGGCGGGGCCGGGCGGGTGCTCGTCGGTCCGGCGCCGAGGAAGGCTTCGGCCCACCGGCCGACCTCGGCGAAGACCTTCTCGCGTACGGCGGGGCCGGAGAGCGTGAGGTCGTGCAGGCCGCCGTCGAAGCGGGACAGGGTGACGTGCTGGCCGAGCCGGGGTGCCCAGCGGACCATGTGTTCGACGTCGAGGACGGCGTCGGCCAGGGTTGCCGCGTCCTGCCACTTCGTGCCTCGGAACGACCGGGTCGAACAGGCGAGCAGCACCGGCACGGGGATGTCCAGTCCGGCGCGCAGCCGCCGCTGACCGGTGCGGATGGCGTCCAGCCAGCCGGCCCGGACGGGGAAACCGGCAAGCGGCTTCCAGGACAGGTCGTACGTCCACTCGCCGCGATGATCGGCGTGCAGGCTCTCGCCGTACACGGTGCCGAGCCCGAACGGGAGGATGCGGTGCGGCGCCCTGCGGCCGAGGCGTGCGACGGCGGCCGCGAGGGGTCGCCGCACGAACCAGGGAGCGTTGAGGTCGAAGAAGGGGCTGTTCAGGACAAGCCCGTCGACCAGCCCGGCGTCACGGCGGTCGTTGGCCCACAGTGAGATGATCAGGCCGCCGGTGGAGTGGCCCATGGCCAGCAGGGTGTCGTGCCCGTCCTCATCCCGGATGATCCGTGCGGCGGCGTCCAGCTCGGGGAAGTAGTCGCCGAGGTCGCGGCAGAAGTTCGGGGTCTGGTGCGGCAGCAGACTACGACCGTACTTGCGCAGGTCGAGAGCGTAGAAGTCCCAGCCACGCGCGGCGAAGAAGTCGGCCACGTGGGTCTGAAAGAAATAGTCGACGAAGCCGTGCACGTAGAGCACGGCGCGCCCGGTAGGGCGCTCCGACCTGCGGCGGACCAGCGTCGCCACCACCGGACCCTCGTCGTCCCCGCCCAGGTCGATGATCTGCCGCTCGTAGGGCGGGCCAAGCACGTCCGGTTCCACCCCACCGACGGTACTGCGGCTGGCTACCGGGCGGTAGCCCCCGCCCGCCCGCACCCGGCGGACGAGGGCTACCCGCTGTCAGTCGCCCACGGCCTCTCGGCCGGAGGGCTCGTGTGAGGTCGAGGCCCGTCCACGATCGGGACCGTACGGCGACACCTGGTCGACCGGCACCGAGCGGTGCTCCCGTCGGGCCGAGGACGTACCGCCCTCGATCGGGCCGTCACTGTCCTGGACCAGTCGGGTCTCTCCGCTGCGGCGCATCTCGGGCTGCTGCACGTTGGGCATGTCGTTCACCTCCACGGCGGCGCGTCGGCCGGGCCCTTCCACCGCCCGGCCACGCGGTCACCTCTCGTCGGTCGTCCCGGCGCCGGCCAACTCGTCGGTCGGCGCGGCCGGGCCGGGCGGTTCATTGACCCGCAGGTGCTTGTTGTTGCGGGGCTCCTGCCGGGTCTTCGCATCGTTCAACTGGCGACGCAGGTCGTCGCGGACGTCGTTGAGCGCGGCGTGCAGATCCTCCTCGGTCGAGGTCGCGACGACCCGTTGCCGGCCGGCGATCCAGCATTCCAGGGTGACCTTCTGGCCCTTGGCCTCCCGGTCCTTCACCGACAGCTCCATGTCGGTAGCGTCGGCGTGGAAGCCGGCCAGCCGGGCGTCGAGCGTGGTGAACTGCTCGACGATGCGGTTCCGCTCCCGGTCGGAGAAGCCCGCGCCCAGCCGGAGGCACTTGGCCACGGTGGCGGGGTTCTGCACGGCGCTCATCGCCGCACCTGCCCGGTAAGGCGGGTGGAACGGGTGCCGGTCATCATCATGATCGCTGACCTTTCGTTCGACGTCGTGCTCACGGGTGCGCTTACAGAGATCCCTACCCAGGTCGGCTCCGTCCGGAACGTGACCATTTCCGCTTCCCATTGATCATCGGTGGCCGGCCGGTCAGCGGGTCAGGGGCGATCGGCCTACCACATAGGGACCTTGATCAGGTGTTTGTCCACAGGTGGCCCGGTCGTCCACAGGTGCCGCCTTCTGGGCTGTCCGGAGCGAGCTACGGGCGGCAGGCTCGGTGCCGAGTCGACTCGCCTTAGCCACGCCCCGAACCTTGAAGGAGGGACGATGTTTGACACTTATATGACGATTGTCGGAAATGTTCTTACCGCGCCGGAGTGGCGCCGCACCGCCCAGAGCAACACCTTGGTGGCCAACTTCAAGGTCGCCTCGACCGCCCGACGCCTCGACCGCGACAGCGGGCGCTGGGTCGACGGCAACAGCCTGCGGGTACGCGTCAACTGCTGGCGCAAGCTCGCCGAGGGAGTCGCCGCCTCGGTGATGGTCGGCGACCCGGTGGTGGTCTGTGGTCGGCTCTACACCCGTGACTGGGTCGACGACGCGGGCAACCACCGCACCCTGTACGAGTTGGAGGCCGTCGCGGTCGGGCACGACCTGTCCCGGGGGCGCGGGAGGTTCCTGCGCAACCGGCCCACCCTGACCACCAGCACGGTCTCCGACGCCGACGCGGAGCGGCGGGTGCACGGGGAACCGACCGAGCCGGTGCCGGACGACGAGGCACCGGCCCGGCCCGACCACCGCCCGGTCGACGACGACTTCGAGTTGCCCGACATGTCCGGCTTCGACGCTGGTCCCGCCGGCAACCTCGACTCAGGTCGGCTCGACGGATTCGACCCGGGTTCGGCGGGCGGGTCCGAGTCGTCGGGCGACGACCAGCTGTCGACGGGGGAGTTGGGCGAATTCGCCGACTCCGGCGAACTGGCCCCGGTGTCCGCCGATGCCACCGAGACCGAGGCCGAGTTGGCGGTGCGCCCGGAGGAATCGGGGGTGGGCGATGCCGCGACCGGGCGTGGTCGTCGAGGGCGCGGACGGCTGCCACAGCCGGTCTGACGAGGTGCGGAGGTTGGCCCCTGGGGCTGGGTGGTCGGCACGCGCCTGAGGGTGTGCTCCTCGCCACTGGTGATCAGGTGACCGGGCCGGTGAACGTGCCCGGTCACCCGCCAGCCCATCGTGGCGGCACTCGGGGGAGCGGGTCCGCCGGGCCGATCCGGGTGCTCGGCTCGGCTAGGCTGACCGCCCGGGGGTGACATGCCGTGCGACACGCGGGTGCGGTGGCGAACGCGACGGGACTCGTCGCGGGTTACGCGCTGGACGCACTGTTCGGTGACCCACGCCGGGGCCACCCGGTGGCCGGGTTCGGCCGGGCCGCCGCCGCCCTGGAACGTCGTCTCTACCGTCCGGACCGACTGGCCGGTGGGGTCTTCACCGCGCTCTGCGTCGGTGCGCCGGTGGTGATGGGTGTGGCCGCCACCGTCGGCACCCGGCACCGGCCGGTTGCCCGTGCCGCGCTGGTCGCCGCCGGCACCTGGGCGGCGCTGGGCGGGCGCAGCCTGCGCCACGAGGCGAAGACGATGGGCCGGTCACTGCGCGGTGGTGACCTGCCGGCCGCGCGCCAGCGGCTCGGGCATCTCTGCGGACGGGATCCGTCGACGCTCGACGAGCCCGAACTCGCACGTGCGACGGTGGAATCGGTGGCGGAGAACACCTCTGACGCGGTGGTCGCCCCACTGGTCTGGGGCGCGGTCGCCGGGCTGCCCGGCCTGCTCGGCTACCGCGCGGCGAACACGCTCGACGCGATGGTCGGCCAGCGTAATGTCCGCTACGCCCGCTTCGGTACGCCCGCCGCCCGCTTGGACGACCTGCTCAACCTGGTGCCCGCGCGGCTGACCGGGCTGCTGACCGTGGCTCTGGCGCCGGCCGGCAGGGGAGACCGGGAACGGGCCTGGCGGGTGTGGCGGCGGGACCGCGACGACCATCCGAGCCCCAACGCCGGGCAGTGCGAGGCGGCGATGGCCGGCGCGTTGGGCGTACGCCTGGGCGGACGCAACGTGTACTTCGGCCGTACGGAGGTGCGTCCGTTTCTCGGTGACGGGCCACGTCCTGAGGCTCGGCACCTGGCCCGGGCCGCCCGGATCTCCCGGGCCGTCGGGCTGGCGACGCTCGGTCTCGCGGCGGCGTACCCGTTGACCGTGGGCCGACTGATCGGCGCCGCTTCCCGCCGGACGGTCCGACCGCTCCGGGCCCTCGGGCCGCTGCCGACCGTTCGATCGCTGCCGACTCTCGGACCGCTGCGCGCAATTCGACCGGTCCGCCACCGGAGCGGTCGGTGAGCGGTGGGCTGCTGGTGGCCGGTACGACCTCGGACGCCGGCAAGAGTGTGCTCACCGCCGGCATCTGTCGATGGCTGCACCGGCGCGGTGTGAAGGTGGCGCCCTTCAAGGCGCAGAACATGTCGAACAACTCCGCCGTGGTGCTCGGGCCGGACGGTCGGGGCGGCGAGATCGGCCGAGCCCAGGCGATGCAGGCGGCGGCCTGTGGGCTCGCCCCGGACCTGAGGTTCAACCCGGTGCTGCTCAAGCCCGGCAGCGACCTGGCCAGCCAGGTGGTGCTGCTCGGTCAGGCCGTCGACACGATCACCGCCGGTACCTTCCGAACCCTGCGTCCGCGGCTCGCCGAGACCGCCTACGCGGCCCTGGCCGAGCTCCGGTCGGAGTACGACGTGGTCATCTGCGAGGGTGCCGGCAGCCCTGCAGAGATCAACCTACGCGACGGCGACTATGTGAACATGGGGCTGGCCCGGCACGCGCGGCTGCCCACCATCGTCATCGGTGACATCGACCGGGGTGGCGTGTTCGCCGCCATGTTCGGCACCCTCGCCCTGCTCGACCCCGCCGACCAGGCCCTGCTCGCCGGCTTCGTGGTCAACAAGTTCCGGGGTGACCTGGGCCTGCTCGCTCCCGGGCTGGCGATGCTGCGCCAGCTCACCGGTCGCCCGACATACGGGGTACTGCCGTGGGCGCTGGACCTGTGGCTGGATGCGGAGGATTCGCTGGCCTACGGCCGGGTTCTCGGTCGCCCGGCCGCGCCGCGCGGCACCGAGTGGCTTGACGTGGCCGTCCTGCGGCTACCCCGAATCAGCAACGCCACCGACGTCGAGGCGTTGGCGACCGAGCCGGGGGTGCGGGTGCGGCTGACCGTCGAGCCGGCCGAACTGGCCGCCGCCGACCTGGTGGTGCTACCCGGCTCGAAGTCGACCGTGGCCGACCTGGCCTGGCTGCGGGAGACGGGTCTCGCCGACGCCGTCACCGCGCACGTGGCGGCGGGCCGTCCGGTGCTCGGCATCTGCGGCGGCTACCAGATGCTGGCCCGCGCCATCCACGACCCGGTGGAGAGCCGGCAGGGCAGCGTGCCCGGGCTCGGCCTGCTCCCCATCGAGATCACCTTCGACCGCAGCAAGACCGTCCGACCGGCGGTGGGCAGCGCCGACGGTGCCGTTCCGGTCCACGGCTACGAAATCCACCACGGGTACGTCTCGACCGCCGACCCGCAACTGACCCCGCTGCTGCGGTACACCGGTGGTGCCGAAGAGGGCGCCATGCACGGCGTCGTGCACGGCACCCACTGGCACGGCACGTTCGAGTCCGACGAGTTCCGCCGCTGGTTCCTCACCCGGGCGGCCCACCTCGCCGGCCGTACCGGATTCCGGGTCGCGCCGGACACGTCCTTCGCCGCCGCCCGTGAACGCAATCTCGACCTGCTCGGTGACCTGGTCGAGGAGCACCTGGACACGGACGCCCTGCGGCGGCTCATCGAAGACGGCCCCCCGACCGACCTACCATTCGTCCCTCCTGGTGCCCCACCGGGCTGATCTGTACGGCCCAGTCATGGCAGGATCTCGCCGTGACGTTGCTCGTCCGTCAGCGCCGGGCCGCTGTGCTGCCGCCGGTGCTGCTCGCCGCCCTCCTGGCCGGTTGCGCCCCCTCCTCCTCCGAACCGGCCGCCCCGCCGGCACCCCAGACCGGGTACCACCTGGTCGAGGAGTTGTGTGCGCAACTGGACCCGCAGCCGCTGGTCGCCTTGAACGGCGGCACCCCGAAGACACGCGAGTGGCCGCCACGGCCGGACCGTCGCATGAGCAAGTGCACGCTCGGGGCGAGCCTGCGGGACCCGATCTCCATGCACGTCCTCACCGTGTCCGCGTCGCTCGCCGAATCCCCGGAGCGAGCCCGGGAAAGGCTGCCCCGGCAACCGAAGCCGCAGGCTCGTGGCACCTGGCACGAGGTGCCGCAACTCGGTGACGGCGCCTGGATATGGATCCTGCCGATCGACGAGGGGTTGGAGATTCTCGATCTTCCCGAACCGGTGGCGGCACGTCATGCGACGCTGCACGTGGCGCGCGGCGAGATCTCCGTGATGCTCAATCTGGTGTCCACGGCAACCGAGGTGCCCGACGAGGCCGAGACGGAAGCGCTGCTGGTCACCTACGCGGAGCAGGCGTTGTCGTTGATGGCGCCCTGAGCGGGTCCTCCCGCCGGCCGCCCCGGCTCAGGGACGGACGTCGGCGGACTGGTCGGAGAAGGGCAGGCCGGCCGACCGCCACGCCTCCACCCCGCCGATCATGTCGGTCGCCCGGTGCAGGCCCAGGGCACGCAGGCTCGCGGCGGCGAGGCTGGAGCTGTAACCCTGGCGGCACATCACGACGATCTCAAGGTCGTACCCGGTGGCCTCGGGTATCCGCCAGTCGCTGGCCGGGTCGAGTCGCCACTCCAGCACCGTCCGGTCGATCACGATGACGCCGGGCAGGTCGCCCTGTTCCCGACGCTGCGCGTCGGTGCGCGTGTCGATCAGGAGTGCACCCCGGCTCGCGGCCTGCACCGTCTCCTGCGGGGTCAACCGGGTCATGCCCGCGCGGGCCTGTTCCAGCAACGCCTCGACGCCGGGACTCATCACGGAATGGGACACGCCACGAGCATGCCGCTCGGTGCGCGGGTGTGCGGTCCGAAGTGGCCCGGACAACCCGATCGGTAACGTCGGTGTCCGTGGTGGTGGTCTTCGAGGCGTATGCCGGACTGGCTCGACGGGTGCTGGCGGGGCCGGCCCGGTTGGGGCGTACCCGGCTGGTGGCTATCGACGGGCCCAGTGGCGCCGGCAAGACCGTCTTCGCCGCTCGCCTGGCCGACGCACTCGCCGGTGAGACGCCCGATGCGGCCCGGCCACCGGTGGTGCACACCGACGACCTGCTCAACGGGTGGGATGACCAGCTCAACTTCTGGGACCGGCTGGAGGAGCAGGTGCTGGCGCCGGTCCGTGCCGGGCAGGCCGGTGCCTACCGACGGTACAGCTGGGTGCGACGGCACTTCCTGCCCACGCCGGTGCCGGTCCCGGTGACGCCGGTGCTGATCGTGGAGGGGGTCAGCGCGGCCCGGACAACCGCCGTGGCGGACCTGACCCTGACGGTCTTCGTCACCGCCCCGCAGCCGCTGCGGCTGAACCGGGCGGTGGCCCGCGACGGCCCGACGATCCTGCCGGAGCTGCGTCGCTGGCATGTCACCGAACGCACCCACTTCGTCGCCGACGACACCGAGGCGCGCGCCGACCTGATCGTCGACGGCGCACCCGCCCTGCCGCACGCCGCCGAGCGCTACTACTGCCGACGCGGCTGACGACACCGAACAACCGCCGGCTGACGTCGACCCGCGTCGACGGTGCTGTGCGCGCGTCGGTCCGGGGCTGCGGTGGTGGTCCGACTCGCCACGCCGGCCGCGCCGTCCGGTAAGGCCGGCATACGATGCCGGTCATGACCACACCGATCATGACCGAGTCCGACCTGCGGGAGGCCGTCACCCGGGAACTGCCCGGCGTACGGGCCGACCTGGAGCGCCTCGTCCGCATCCCCGGTATCGCCTTCGAAGGCTTCGATCACGCGCACGTGGATCGGTCCGCCGAGGCGGTGGCCGAGTTGCTGCGCGGCTGCGGCCTCGACGTGGAGGTGGCGCGGGCCGGTGGTCAGCCCGCGGTGATCGGCCGGAAGGCGGCACCACCCGGTGCGCCGACGGTGATGCTCTACGCCCACCACGACGTGCAGCCGATCGGCGATCCGAGTTTGTGGGAGTCCGACCCGTTCGAGCCGGTCGAGCGGGACGGCCGGCTGTACGGGCGGGGTGCCGCCGACGACAAGGCCGGCATCATGGCGCACGTCGCGGCGCTACGCGCGTACGGTGACCGGCTGCCGGTCGGCGTGGTCGTGTTCGTCGAGGGGGAGGAGGAGTACGGCTCCGACTCCCTGGAGCGCCTGCTCGCCGAGCACCGGGACAAGCTCGCCGCCGACGTCATCGTGATCGCCGACTCGACCAACTGGGACGTCGGCGTACCGGCGCTGACCACGTCGTTGCGCGGCATCGTCAACTGCTTCGTCGAGGTGCGCACGCTGGACCACGCCGTGCACAGCGGCATGTTCGGCGGTGCCGTCCCGGACGCGCTCACCACCCTGGTCCGGCTGCTCGCCACGCTGCACGACGACGCCGGGAATGTGGCGGTGGCCGGTCTGGTCGGCCGGGAGGCGGCCCGCGTCGACTACCCCGAGGACCGGTTCCGGGCCGAGGCCGGGCTGGCCGAGGGCGTGCGGTTGTTCGGCACCGGCCGGATCACCGACCGGTTGTGGACCAAGCCGGCGCTCGCCGTGCTCGGCATCGACGCCCCGACCACCGGCGAGGCGCCGAACGCGCTGGTTCCGGCGGCCAAGGCCAAGCTGAGCGTACGCCTGGCGCCGGGCGACGAACCGAAGCAGGCGTACGCGGCGCTCCGCGCCCACCTGGAGAAGTACGCGCCGTGGGGGGCCCAGGTCGAGGTGACCTTCGAGCACGACGGCGCCCCCTGCGTCATCGACGCCAGCGGCCCGATGTTCGACGCGGCCCGGTCGGCCTTCCGTACCGCCTGGGACGGCACCGACGCGGTGGAGATCGGCGTCGGCGGCTCCATCCCGTTCATCGCCACCTTCCAGGAGATGTTCCCGCAGGCGGCGATCCTGGTGACCGGGGTGGAGGACCCGCACGCCCGGGCCCACGGGCCGAACGAGAGCCTGCACCTGGGCGAGTTCGCCCGGGTCTGCCTGGCCGAGGCGTTGCTGCTGGCCAGGGTGGCTGAGGCGGGTCGCGGGTGAAACCGTAACTTCGTGCCTACAGTGGCCGTTTCCGGTGTGTCGGACGCAGGGCTGTTGTAGCCTCTCGAACATGCGTACGAACGAGGTTCTGGCCCGCCTGGAGGCCGCCGTCATCGCTCTGGGGGACGTCGACGTCTCCGCGTGGCCCGAGGACACGCTCAAGGAACAGCTCGGCGAGCTGTCCGCCGCCCTGGTCGCCCTGGATGCGTCGCTGTCGCGCATCGCCGACGGTGTCCGTGCCCGCGGGCTGCGGATCGAGGAGCCGGTCCCGGCCTGACACCGCGCCGACGTCGGCGGGCGCGGGTGACGTCGGCGGCCGCCGTCCTGGTGGCGTGGCTGGCGGGTCCGCACGCGGGTCGCGCCGGTTTGTCGGTGGTGGCTGGCAGGATGAGGTCGTGCGGTTCCTCGACCTGGCTGCCACCACCGCGGCCGTCGGCGCCACCAGCGGTCGTCGGGCCAAGGTGGAGTTGCTCGCCGATGCCCTGCGGCAGCTCGACCCGCCCGAGGTGGCGGCGGGCTCCGGTTGGCTTGCCGGCGAGCTGCGCCAGCGGCAGACCGGCGTCGGCTGGGCCAGCCTGCGTGACCTGCCGCAGCCGGCGGCCGAGCCGACGCTGACGGTGTCGGCGGTCGACGCCGCGATAGACGAGATCGCGGCCGTGCGCGGCGCGGGCTCGCAGGCTCGCCGTCGGGCCCTGGTGCACGCGCTCTACGCGGCCGCCACCGCGGACGAGCAGCGCCTGCTGACCGGCCTGTTCCTCGGCGAGCTGCGGCACGGCGCACAGGCCGGTCTGCTCGCCGACGCGATCGCCCGGGCCGCCGGGGTCTCCGTCGCCGTCGTACGCCGGGCGCTGCTGCTCGCGGGCGACCTGCGGGCGGTGGCGGTGGCCGCCCTCGGCGGCGGAGCCGCGGCGTTGGCCGCGTTCGGCCTGCGGGTCGGTCGGCCCCTGGCGCCGATGCTGGCGCAGAGTGCGTCCACGGTCGACGAGGCGCTCGCCGCCACCGGAGTCCCCGCAGTGGTCGACGTGAAGCTCGACGGCATCCGCATCCAGGTGCACCGCAGTGGTTCCGACATCGCCGTGTTCTCCCGCAGCCTCGACGAGATCACCGCCCGGGTGCCCGAGGTGGTCGCCGCCGTGCGCACCCTGCCCGCCCGGGAGATCGTCCTCGACGGGGAGGCCATCGGACTGGACGCCACCGGCCGGCCCCTGCCCTTCCAGCAGACGTCCAGTGCCGCCGCCCGCCGGGCCGGGGCCGCCGGGCCCGGGGCACCGGTCGCACCGGCGGTGCGAGCCGCGGCCGAACGCGCCGGTGAGACCGTGCTCACGCCGTACTTCTTCGATCTGCTGCACCTCGACGGGGCGGATCTGATCGATCTGCCGGGCCGCGAGCGGTGGGCGGCACTGCGCGGCACGGCCGACGCGTCGCTGCTGGTCGGGCGGATGGAGGTGGACGACCCGGAGCGTGCCGGCGAGGCCTTCGCCGCCGCACTCGACGCGGGCCAGGAAGGCGTGGTGGTCAAGGCGCCCGACGCGCCCTACGACGCCGGACGGCGCGGGGCCGGCTGGGTCAAGGTGAAGCCCCGGCACACCCTCGACCTGGTCGTGCTCGCCGTGGAGTGGGGCAGCGGCCGACGCACCGGATGGTTGTCGAACCTGCACCTGGGTGCCCGCGACCCGGGCACCGGTGGGTTCGTGATGCTCGGCAAGACCTTCAAGGGGCTAACCGACGAGCTGCTGCGCTGGCAGACCGAGCGCTTCCTCGGCCTCGCGGTGGAGCGCGGGGACTGGGTCGTCCGGGTCCGGCCCGAGCAGGTCGTGGAGATCGCCTTCGACGGTGTGCAGAGCAGTTCGCGCTATCCCGGTGGGGTAGCGCTGCGATTCGCCCGGGTGGTCCGCTACCGGGACGACAAGACGGCAGCCGAGGCCGACACGATCGACGCCGTCCGGGCGATCCACGCCGGTCGCCCGCCCGGCTGAGCGGTCAGGTCGCGGCCGGCGTGCCGGAGTCGGCGGCTCGGTCGCGGGGGCGTTCGTCGACCACTCCGGCGATCCGGCGAGCCTCACGCCGGGCGATCCAGCCGTAGCCGACCACTGTCATCGCCGCGAAGATCCACCACTGGACGACGTAGCCGAGGTTCTGCCAGTTGTTGGCGTGGCCGATCGACACCGCCCGGAACGTCGGGTCGGCTGCCGGCACCTGTTCGTCGAGGAGCACGTACGCGCCGTGCACCGGGTACGGCAGCTCGCCGGCGAGCTGAGGCACGGAGACCCGGCGGCTCTCCAACCGGCCCGCCCGGCGGGACACCTTGGCGTCGCCGCTCTCGCTCGCGTGCACCCGACCCTCGACGGTCACCTCACCTGCCGGCGTCGGTGGCACGTCCGGCTGTGCCACCGCCCCACCCGGGGCGGGCGGGATCCAACCCCGGTCCACCAGGACGGCGGTGCCGTCGGCCAGCAGCAGTGGGGTGACCACCTCGAAGCCGACCCGACTGTCGACCGTGCGGCCCCGCACCAGGACGATGTTGTCGGTGTCGTACCGGCCGGTCACGGTGACCCGGGTGAAGGTCCGTTCCGCCGCCGGTGGCGCACCGACCGTGCCGGGGCCACCGGTCGGCGCGGGCAGCGCCTCGCGCAGCGGCACCGGGTCCATCCGCAGGCCGGCGTCGATGCGTTCGTTGATCGCGGTCCGGCCGTGGTAGCGGTCCAACTGCCAGTTGCCGAGCAGCACCATCACCGTGGCGGCGGCCAGGGCCAGCACGAGAAGGCCCAGCCAGCGCGGCGTCAGCAGGAACCGGTACACGCCACGAGATTACCCGTGTGACCGCCGCCACTGCCCCCGAGCCGGCGCGGCGCGCGTGCGCCGTCGTCGCCCGGGGCTGCCGCAGGCAGTGGCTCCGACCGGAGACGGGCGGAGGCGGCCTGGCCGTGGCGGAGCGTGCCCGCGTCGGGGCGGTCCGCCACCGACGGCCTGACCTGCCACGGACGGGACGGCGGAGGGTGCGTGTACGGCGTCCGCTTCAGCTATCGTCACGCGGGCGGAGCGCGCCGACGGTCGGCACGCCGACCGCTCGCGAGGAGTCGATGATGACCGTCGTGCCGCGTCTGGTGCTCAGTGCCCCCTCCTCCGGACACGGCAAGAACGCGCTGGCGATCGGCCTGCTCGCCGCGTTCGCCGACCGGGGCCTGGAGGTGGCCGGCTTCAAGATCGGTCCCGATCAGGTAGATGCGGCGTACCTCGGGCTGGCCAGCGGCCGACCGGGGCGCATCCTGGATCCGCGGCTGGTGGGCGCCGAACGCATCGCCCCGCTGCTGCTGCACGGTGCGGGCGGCACGGACCTCGCCGTGGTGCAGGGCAGCATGGGTCTGTACGACAGCCTGACCGGCCGGAGCGAGACGGAGTCGACCGCCGCCGTCGCCACCGGACTGCGCAGCCCGGTGGTGCTGGTGGTCGACGTCGCCGCGATGGGCCAGTCGGTGGCCGCCCTGGTGCACGGCTTCCGGGCGTACGACGAACAGTTGTGGATCGGTGGTGTGATCCTCAACCGGGTCGCCTCCGCCCGACACGAGGCGCTGCTGCGTGAGGCGCTCGACGACATCGGCATTCCGGTCTACGGCGCGCTGCGCCGGCAGGATCTGCCCTCGGTGCTGCCGTCCCGTCGGCACGGCGTGGTGCCGGTGCTCGAAGGTGCCGGCGAGGCCGCCCGGGCGGTCCGGCGGTTGGGTGAGGCGGTGACCGCCACGGTCGACCTGGAGCGGCTGCTCGGGCTGGCCCGCTCGGCACCGGCGCTTGGCGTGCAGCCATGGTCGCCGCAGACCACCGACGAGGCCGCCCCGGCCCTGCCCGCCGGTGCCGCTCGTCCGGTCGTGGCGCTGCTCGGTGGACCGGGTGGCAGCTTCAGCCACGCCGAGACGGCCGAACTGCTGCGGACCGCCGGTGCGGAGGTGACGACGCTCGACCCGTTCGCCGACGAGGTGCTGCCGGCCGGCACCCGGGCCCTGGTGGTCGGCGGGGCGCTGCCCGAGTCGTACGCGGAGCAGCTCTCCGCAAACCGGCGGCTCTGCATCGCCGTCGCCGAGCTGGCCCGGACCGGCCGTCCGGTGGTCGCCGAGGGGGCCGGCCTGCTCTGGCTGGCCCGGGAACTCGACGGGCTGCCGATGTGCGGGGTGCTCGATGCGATCGGCAGTCTGCGGGACGGGCTGGTGGTCGGCTACCGGGAGGCGACCGCGCAGGGCGACAGTGTGGTCGCCGTCCGGGGCGAGGTGGTGACCGGGCACAAGGAGCACCGGGCCGTGCTCACTCCCCGGGGTGGGCAGCGCCCGGCGTGGAGCTGGCCGGGCGGTGCGCCGGAGGGTTTCATCTGGCGGGGCGTACACGCCTCCCAGCTCGTTCCGCACTGGGCCGCGTACCCGGGGATCGCGACGCGGCTGGTGGCCGCCGCTGCGGCCGAGCCGGCCACGGTCCCGGTCGGGGTCGGCGGCGGTGCCCCGGCCGGGCCGGCGGGTGTCGCGCCGGGCGACCCGGCCGGTGCGGTGGCGTCCGGGCCGGCCGCGGGGCAGCCAGACTGATCGTCAACCGACGATCCGGTCCGACGGTGGGACGAAGTCCCGAACGGGTATGCCCTTCAGGGCGTCGCGGAGGGTGTTCGACACCGCGGCGATCGGGATCTGCGACTGGCCGTCACCCACCGCGTTGAACGGATTGTCGGGGTCGGAGATGAAGCTGGCCGCCGCCAGTTCCGGCGTGTAGCCGACGAACCAGGCGGATCGCGTGCTGTCCGTGGTACCGGTCTTACCGGCCACCGGGCGGCCCACCGTCCCGCGCACGCTGTCCGCCGTGGACCAGCCGCCGCAGCTGCCCTTGGCCGGGGTGTCGCCGGTGGGGCAGCGGGCGGCGTCGGTGGCCGCCCGCGCCGCGTCGGCGCTTACCACCTGGCGGCAGCGCGGCTTGGCGACCTCACGTTCGATGCCACCCGGTGTGGTGTACGTGGCCGGGGTGCCGTCCCGGTTGTAGATGGCGTTCACCGGCAGCGCCTCGCAGTAGCGCCCGTCGGCAGCGACCGCGGCGTACGCGTTGGCCATCTCCAGCGGAGTGGCGTCGGAGACGCCCAGGGTGAAGGCACCCCACTTGTTGGCCTTCGCCGGGGAGGCGTGCTCCCGGTCCACGTCGGTACGCCAGCGCAGTCCCAGTTGCTCGGCGAGCCGCACGGCCCGTTCCGCCCCGACCTGCTCCTCCAGCCAGACGAAGTAGGTGTTCACCGACTTACCGAAGCCGGACCACATGGTCTGGGTGCCGCTCATCGCGCCGCTGGCGTTTGAGGGCTGCCAGCCGTCGTAGATCTCGGAGCGGTAGCTGTGTGGCGCGTTGAAGGTGGTGTTCAGGGTCATGCCGGCGTCGAGGGCGGCCAGCATGGGGAACATCTTGAACGTCGACCCTGCCTGGTACCCGGGCAGGTCACCGCCGCCCATCAGGGGCGCCACCGTGTTCGGGTAGTTGGCCCGCACCTCTGGACCCGCCTCCGGGTTGGAGCTGAGCGGATTCTCGTCGACCTCAAGCGAGTAGGTGCGGTTCACCGCCATCGCCTTGACCCGCCCGGTGCCCGGCTCGGAGACCACGATGCCGTTGGCGAACGGGCTGCCGGTGTTTCCCTGGGTCCCGACGTTCTTCTCCGCCGCCGTCTGGATCTTCGGGTCCATGCTGAGCACGATCCGGTAGCCGCCCCGGCGTAGCTTGTCCAACCGCTGGAGCGGGTTCTCACCGAACGCCGGCTGGGCGCTCCACCAGTTCTTCAGGTAGTCGCAGAGGAAGCCCCAACTGTTCCACTTCTCGGGGACCGCGGCGCAGTCGTTGGGTGGGTAGGTCAGCCGGAGCCGGATCGGCTCGCCCTTCGCGGCCTGCGCCGAGTCCGGCGATAGGTAGCCGAGCCGGGCCATGTTGTCGAGCACGTAGTTGCGCCGGGCGGTGGCGTCCTTCTGGTCGGAACTGGCCGGGTCGTACTGGGATGGTGACTTCACCAGCCCGGCGAGGGTGGCCGCCTCGACCGCGGTCAGTTCCTTGGGGGTCTTCGAGAAGAAGATCTCGCTGGCGGCGTAGATGCCGTACGCGCGGTGCCCGAAGTACGCCGAGTTGAGGTACCGCTCCAGGATCTGCTCCTTGCTCAACTCCTTCTCCAGGTCGACCGCCATGCGCATTTCCTTGATCTTGCGCGTCGGGGTCTGCGCCGTGGCCTCCTGCACCTCCCTCGGGGTGGTGGCGCTGTCGCGCAGCGCCATCCGGACGTACTGCATGGTGAGCGTGGAAGCTCCCTGGGAGACCCCGCTGGAACGGGCGTTGGCCACGAAGGCGCGGGCGACGCCCTTCGGGTCGACGCCGTGGTGCTGGTAGAAGCGGTTGTCTTCGGCGGCCACGATGGCCTGCTGCATGTTGGGCGAGATGTCCGACAGCTTGGTGTACTGCCGGTATTCCTCGAAGAACATGGTCAGCACGGTCTTGCCGTCCGGTGCGTACAGGTAGGAGGTCTCGGCGGGCAGGGCAGTGGTCAGCAGTCGGGTCTTGCTCTCCACGGCGTGCGCGGTGGCCTTGGCGCCGATGCCGGTGACCGCGACGACCGGATACGCGGCGGCGGCGACGACGATGCCGGCGATCAGCCCGGCACGGAGAAGAGGAACGAGACGACCAGCGGCAGCAAGGGGTCGGTAGCTCACACCGCCAAGTTATGACATTTCCGATTCGTGCATGAGAAATACTCATGAAGTGATCGGTGGTGATGTGGCCCACCCGCCGGGTCGCTGTCCCCCGCGCCGCCTTCCCGGCAGGATCGCGGTCATGCATGGGCAGCTGACCACGAGATCCAGCGCGTCGGTGGCCGAGCCGGATCTCGCCCACCACGGTGACGCCGAGGTCGCCGCGGGCCTGGTCGACCTCGCCGTCAACGTGCGACGCGCCCCACTGCCGCCCTGGCTGGCCGGGTCCATCACCGCGTCGATGACTGACCTCGCCGCGTACCCAGACCCACGCCCGGCCCGCGCCGCCGTGGCCGCCCGGCACCGCCGGCCGCCGGAGGAGGTGCTGCTCACCGCCGGTGCCGCCGAGGGCTTCGTGCTACTCGCACAGGCACTGCGCGGGCTACGCCGACCGGTGGTGGTGCACCCGCAGTTCACCGAGCCGGAGGCCGCGCTGCGGGCAGCCGGGCACACCGTGCGGCGGGTGCTGCTCGACCCGGCGGACGGTTTCCGGCTGCACCCGGAGCGGATACCCACCGACGCCGACCTGGTGGTCATCGGCAACCCGACGAATCCCACCTCCGTGCTGCACCCCGCCGCCGACCTCGCCGCACTCGCCCGCCCCGGACGCGTACTCGTGGTCGACGAGGCGTTCGCGGACACCGCCGCCACGCCCGGGGTACCCGGTGAACCCGAATCGCTGGCCGCTCGCCGGGACCTGCCGGGGCTGCTGGTCGTACGCAGCCTCACCAAGACGTGGGGGCTGGCCGGGCTGCGGATCGGCTACCTGCTCGGCGAGGCCGCGCTGCTGCGCCGGCTGGCCTCCGTACAGCCGCTGTGGGCGGTCTCCACCCCCGCTCTGGCCGCCGCCGAAGCCTGTGCGAGCCCCGAGGCGGCCCAGGCCGAACGGGTCATCGCCGCGCAGCTCGCGGCCGACCGCGACCACCTGGTCGCGCGCCTTGCGGCACTGCCCGGGGTACGCGTGGCCGGCCGCCCGGCCAGCGCCTTCGTGCTGGTGCGGATCTCCGGCGCCGACCGGATCCGGGACCTGCTGCGGGCGCGTGGCTGGGCGGTACGCCGGGGCGACACTTTTCCGGGGCTCGGCTCCGACTGGCTCCGGATCGCAGTTCGGGATCGGGTGACCACCGACGCGTTCATCGAGGTGCTGGCCGAGATCATGGAGGCATGATGCTGGAGAACACCATCGCGGCCATCGGCCCGCTCGACGAGCCGGCGATGACCGCAGCGCGGCAGTTGCAGGCACGCCTGACCAAGCCCGCGGGCTCGCTCGGCGCCCTGGAGGAGCTGTCCGTACGTCTCGCCGGCCTGGCCGGCAGCTGCCCGCCACCGGTGCCCGACCCGGCGGCGGTGGCGATCTTCGCCGGTGACCATGGCGTACACGCCCAGCGGGTCAGTCCCTGGCCGCAGGAGGTCACCGGGCAGATGGTCGCCAACTTCCTGGCCGGTGGAGCGGTGGTCAACGCCTTCGCCCGGCAGGCGGGCGCCTCGGTGACGGTGATCGACGTCGGCGTGGCAGCCCCGCTGCCGGTGCCCGATCCATCGGGCGCGGCTGGCGTCGACGACCCGGACGCTGCGGGCCCTCTCGACGGCGCGGCCGGTGCCGGTCCTCTCGACCGCGCGGCCGGACCGGACGTACCCCAACTGGTCGACGCGTCGGTCCGACGCGGTACCCGGGACATGACCGTCACCGCGGCGATGACCCGGGACGAGGCGCGGGCAGCGGTCGAGGTCGGCATCAGCATCGCCGAGGAACTTGTCGACGCGGGGGTCGGCATTCTGCTCACCGGCGACATGGGGATCGCCAACACCACCCCGGCCGCCGCGCTCATCGCCGCCTTCACCGGTGTGGACGCCGCCGAGACCACCGGCCGGGGCACCGGCGTCGACGACCCCACCTACCAGCACAAAATCGAGGTGGTGCGGGCCGCGCTGCGTCGCCACACCCCCGACCCGGCGGACCCGCTCGGCGTGCTGGCCGCCGTCGGTGGGCTGGAACACGCCGCGCTCACCGGGTTCGTGCTCGGTGCGGCCGCGCGCCGCGTACCGGTGCTGCTGGACGGGGTGATCGCGGTCTCCGCCGCGCTCGCCGCGGCGGCCTTCGCCCCGGCCGCCGTGGCGGCCATGGTCGCCGGTCACCGCTCCGCCGAGCCCGGCGCGACTGTCGCGCTGCGCCAACTGGGCCTCACCCCCCTGATCGACCTCGGCCTGCGGCTCGGCGAAGGCACCGGCGCGCTGCTGGCCCTGCCGGTGGTCACCGGCGCGGTCCGGGTGCTGCACGAGGTGGCCACCTTCGACTCCGCCGGGGTGGCCGAGAAGTGAGCGAGCGAGCCGTTGGGTTCAGCAGTGTGGCGTCTCGTGCTGCCGGTGAGCGAAGCGAGGCGGCGGCGTGAGTGCCAACGCGTACCCCCTGGGGCTTCGGCTGGCCGGCCTCCGCGTGGTCGTGGTCGGTGGGGGGACGGTCGCCACGCGGCGCGTCCCGGCCCTGCTGGACGCGGGCGCGGACGTACTGCTGGTGGCACCGGATCTCACCCCGGCGCTGCGGGCGCACGTTGACGCCGGGCGACTGAGCTGGGTGCCGCGCCGGTTCGCCCCCGACGATCTTGACGGTGCCTGGCTGGTGCAGGTCGCCATCGACGACCCGGCCGCGGCGGCCGAGATCAGCGCCGCGGCTGCGGCACGTCGGATCTTCTGCGTACGCGCCGACGACCGGAACGCGGCGACGGCCTGGACCCCGGCGGTGACCCGGTACGGCCCGGTCACGGTGGCGGTGCACGGCGGCGGCGACCCACGCCGCGCGGTGAGCGTCCGCGACGCCATCCGCACTCTCCTGCAGGCCAGGACGGGCACGCTGTTGACCGGGCCGGACACCCAGGCACCGCTGAACTCCGCGCCCGGCGGCACCGGCCAGGTCTTTCTGGTCGGTGCCGGACCCGGCGACCCGGAGCTGATCACCCTGAAGGGCTGGCGACTGCTCAGCGAGGCCGACGTGGTCGTCGCCGACCGGTTGGTGCCCGGACTGCTCCTGGACGAGCTGCGCACCGGAGTGGAACTGGTTGACGCCTCCAAGATCCCCTACGGCCCGTCCCGGACACAGGAGGAGATCAACCGGATCCTGGTGGACCGGGCATTGGCCGGAGCCTTCGTGGTCCGGCTCAAGGGCGGCGACCCGTACGTCTTCGGCCGGGGCGGCGAGGAACTGCTCGCCTGCGCGGCGGCCGGAGTGCCGGTCACAGTGGTGCCGGGCGTGACCAGTTCGATCGCCGCCCCGGCGGCGGCGGGCATCCCGGTCACCCACAGGTCGGTGGCGCACGAGTTCACAGTGGTGTCCGGACACGTCGCACCGGATTCGCCGGACTCACTTGTCCGCTGGGACGCGCTGGCCGGTCTGCGCGGCACGCTTGTGATCCTGATGGGTCTGAAGAACCTACCGGCGATCGCCAGCACGCTGCTGGCGCACGGGCGGGCACCGGGGACGCCGGCTGCGGTCGTCCAGGAGGCCACCACCGGTGGTCAGCGGACAATCCGCTCGACGCTCGGCGAGGTGGCCGACGCGGTGACCGCCGAGGGGCTGCGTCCACCGGCTGTGGTCGTGGTCGGTGACGTGGTCGAGGCACTGGGGTTGGCTGGGCTGACCTGAGCTGTTGCCCTGGGGGTGTTCGGCTTCGGCTTGCTGGGTGGTTGCGGGTTTGGGCTGGGGTTGGCTTGCTGGGTGGTTGCGGGTTTGGGCTGGGGGCGACCGTGCCCGGCTCCGGGCGGTCAGGCTTGATCCCTGCGCCGGGCACGGTTGCCCCCAGCCTGACCTGGTCGACCTCCGCGCGGACGGGGCCAGCCTGGGTGGTCTGATCGGGCGTCTGCTGTCCGGTGTGCAGATGCCGCTGGCCGGCACCCTGTGATCGGGTGCCGGCCGGCGGTTCTTGTTCCCCCTGTGGAGGAATGTCTTCGGTTGTGTTCCTCGGTCAGCTGGGGTGTCAGCTGTTCCAGTGTTCGGTG
>NZ_JBIAYZ010000018.1:0-105692 GCF_042898635.1 Micromonospora sp. NPDC000442
AACGCCCGGTCTCATTCCGAACCCGGAAGCTAAGCCCTCCAGCGCCGATGGTACTGCACCCGGGAGGGTGTGGGAGAGTAGGACACCGCCGGACACACGTCACAGTCGAGGGCCACCCGGAATCGGGTCGGCCCTCGACTGCGTTGCGTCGTTGATACGGCGTACTCAGGAAGGATGTACCTGTGAGTTCAGCACCTCAGGGCGGGGACCGCCCCCGGGGTTACGAGGGTCGGCCGGCGGATCGTGACGGCGGACCCCGCCGCGGTGACCGCCCGTCGCGCCATGACCGGGGAGAGGAGCGGGGCTCCCGCGACGGCGCACGCGACGCTGGCGGGTACGGCAGCGACCGTCCCCGGTCCGGCGGCTTCCGCCGGGAAGGTGACCGTCGTGAAGGCGGCTTCCGCGACAGCGGCCGCTCGGGCGGTGGGTTCAGGGGCGAGCGTAGCGACCGTGGGTTCGGTGGCCGTGAGGGCTCCAGCGACCGGGACCGCGGCACTGACGGCTTCCGCGGTGCCGACCGCCGCGATGGCGACCGCCGTGAGGGCGGCTTCCGGCGCGACAATGGCGAGCGTTCCGGCGGATTCCGTGGCGGCGACCGGGCAACCGGCGGGTTCCGTGGCGACCGCCGTGAGGGTGGCTTCCGTGGTGGTGAGCGTCGCGAGGGCGGCTTCCGCGAGGGTGACCGCCGTGAGGGCGGGTTCCGTGGCAATGATCGCCGTGACGGTGGCGAGCGTCGCGAGGGTGGCTTCCGTGGTGGTGACCGCCGTGAGGGCGGGTTCCGTGGCGGTGAGCGTCGCGAGGGCGGCTTCCGTGATGGTGAGCGTCGCGAGGGCGGGTTCCGTGGCGGTGAGCGTCGCGAGGGCGGCTTCCGTGGCGGTGAGCGTCGCGAGGGCGGCTTCCGTGAGGGTGAGCGTCGTGAGGGCGGGTTCCGTGGCGGTGAGCGCCGTGAAGGTGGCTTCCGTGGCGGTGAGCGTCGCGAGGGCGGCTTCCGCGAGGGTGACCGTCGTGAAGGTGGTTTCCGTGGTGGTGACCGCCGTGAAGGTGGTTTCCGTGGTGGTGACCGCCGTGAGGGTGGTTCCCGCGATGGTGAGCGCCGGGATGGTGGCTTCCGCGGGGGTGAGCGTCGTGAGGGCGGGTTCCGTGGGGGAGACCGCGAGGGCGGCGGGTTCCGTGGAGGTGACCGCCGTGAGGGCGGCTTCCGTGGCGGTGAGCGTCGCGAGGGCGGGTTCCGTGGCGGTGAGCGCCGCGAGGGCGGGTTCCGTGGGGGCGACCGCAGGGACGGTGACCGTCGGGACGGCGGCTTCCGTGGTGAGCGCCGCGAAGGCGGGTTCCGGGACCGCCGCGATGGCGACAGCTCCGGCGGTGAGCGCCGCGAGGGCGGTTTCCGCGGGGGTGAGCGCCGGGACGGTGGCTTCCGGAGCGGTGAGCGCCGCGAGGGTGGCTTCCGCGGGAGCGACCGCCGTGAGGGCGGCTTCGGTGGGAGCGACCGCCGGGACGGTGAGCGCCGGGACGGTGGGTTCCGGGGTGGCGACCGTCGCGAGGGTGGCTTCCGGGATCGGGACGGCGCTCGTGGAGCCGGCGGCTTCGGCGATCGCCGGGACGGTGGCTTCCGCCGTGGGGCGGATGAGCGTGGCGGCGAGCGCCGTGGCGGTGGCTTCCGGGATCGGGACGACCGGGATGGTGAGCGTCGCTTCGGACGACGTGACGATCGGGTCGGACCCGGTTCGACCGAGGACGGGCGTACGCAGGCGCCGGCACTTCCTGACGAGATCGTCGCGACCGACCTGGACAAGGAGGTCCGCGCAGAACTGCTGTCGTTGGCGAAGCCGGTCGCGGAGACCGTTGCCCGGCATCTCGTGGCGACCGGTCAACTGATCGACGAGGACCCGGCGGAGGCGCTCGCGCACGCACTGGCCGCTCGTCGGCTCGCGTCGCGGATCTCCTCGGTTCGAGAAGCTGTGGGCCTGGCCGCCTACCACGCCGGGGAGTGGCAGTCGGCCATCGCCGAGCTGCGGACGTACCACCGGATGAGTGGTGCGCAGAGCCACCTCGCGGTGATCGCGGACAGCGAGCGGGCACTGGGCCGGCCCGAGCGCGCCATCGACCTCTTCCGCGGCGCCGACCAGGAGAAGCTGGACCGGGCCGTCGCCATCGAACTGCTAATCGTGGCCGCCGGCGCTCGTGGCGACCTCGGCCAGCGGGACGCGGCCGTGGCGATGCTCCAGGTCCCCGAGCTGACCACCGATGCCGTGCAGCCGTGGACGGCACGGCTGCGGTACGCGTACGCCGACGCGTTGCTGGCCGTGGGACGGCGGGCCGAGGCACGGGAGTGGTTCTCCCGCGCGGCGGAGCTGGACACCGAGGCTGAGACCGACGCCGCCGAGCGGCTGCTCGAACTCGACGGTGTGGTCATCGAGGGTGACGACGAGGACGAGGTGACCGACGAACTGGCCGCTGGTCCGGGTGCCCCTGGTGCCGTGCCGGCCCATCCGGACGCCGGCCCGTCGACCATCGCCGGGGACCGCGACCAGGACGACCCGGCCGGGGATGACCTCACGTCCGACGAGCCTGCGGCCGAGGCGACGGCCGTCACGGAGCAGGGCTCCGATGCGACGGTCCTCGGAGAGCCGAACGACGGCGACCTGACGATCGAGGAGCAGGCAGCCGTCCACCCGATCGACGATCAGCCCGCCGACGATCACCCGGTCGTCGCGGACCCCACGGCCCAGAACCTGGCGGCCGACCCGCCGGGCGCCGACGTTGAGCGGGACGCGGACGGCGACGGGGCATCGGACACCGAGACGGCCTCCGGGGCCACCCCGGAGAGCACCGAGCTCGGTGCGGACCGTCGCGAGGCGGACGGGACCGAGGAACCGGAGGCACGGCAGCGATGAGCGGGGACCGGCTGGTGGACGGCTACGCCCTGGTCGTCTTCGACCTGGACGGGGTGATCTACCTGATCGACCAGCCGATCCCCGGCGCGGTCGAGACGGTCGCCCGACTGCACGGTGAGGGCCGAGCCGTCGCGTACGCGACGAACAACGCCTCGCGCCGCGCCGCCGACGTTGCCGACCTGCTCACCGGGATGGGTGTGCCGGCGCGACCGGAGGAGGTGCTCACCAGCGCCGCCGCGGCCGCTCAACTGCTGGGCGAGCGGCTGCCGGCCGGCGCGCCGGTGCTCGTGGTGGGAGCCGAGGCGCTCCGGACCGAGATCAGCGAGGCCGGGCTCAAGCCGGTCGCCACGGCCGACGAGGCACCGGTCGCGGTGATCCAGGGGTACGGCCCCCAGGTGGGCTGGACCGATCTGGCCGAGGCGGCGGTGGCGGTACGGGCCGGCGCGACCTGGGTGGCCACGAACACCGACCGGACCCTGCCCAGCGGGCGTGGCCCGTTGCCGGGCAACGGCGCACTGGTGGCCGCGCTGGCCACCGCGCTCGGCCGGGACCCGGACGAGATCGTCGGCAAGCCGGCACCGGAGCTGTTCGCCACCGCCGCCCGGCGGGCGGACAACGGCCGTACGGTGGTCGTCGGTGACCGGCTGGACACCGACATCGAGGGTGCCAACCGGGCCGGCCTGGACAGCCTGCTGGTCCTCACTGGTGTCAGCGACGCCGCCGAGCTGCTCGCCGCGCCCGCCGAGCGACGGCCGACGTACGTCTCGTGGGACCTGACCGGGCTCTTCGAACCCGACGGTGTGGTGCGGGTGCCGGCGTCGGACGCCGACCACGGCGGCTGGCAGGTGACCACCGGGGCCGACGGCTGGCAGCTGTCCGGCTCTGGACGTGCGCTGGACGCGCTCGCCGCGCTCTGCGCGGTGGCCTGGCGCAGCCACCCCGCCGGCCCGGTCCGGCCGGCGTCCTCGCAGGCGGTGCAGGTGCTGGAGCGGCTCGGCCTGGCCCCCTGACCGGGTCAGAGCAGCTTGCGGAGCTTCATCAGGTCGAACGGGTTCGCCTTGATCGACACGCGGCGGTTGGCGACTGCGCGGGTGACGTCGAGATCGCCGCGCACCAGGGCCAGCAGGTCGTCGCTGGTGGTGCTCATGGCGATCTTCGCTTTCGGATCGTCACCGTCGGCGAGCTCCACCAGCCTTCCGCCGGTGAGCCGGCCGTGGAAGGCGGTCTCCAGATCAGTGATCCGGCAGGCCAGGGTGCGATCCAGGTCCACGCGATCGCGGACGGTCTCCGCGTTGCGTTCGAGCCGGGCGGCCAGATCCTGCAACGCCTGCCGACACTCGTCCACCGTGGCCACCAATCGCCTCCTCGCCACACCACGTCGTCTCCCGGCACCGTACCGCACAGGACGGTTCCGGCGGCCCGGTAGCGTGACACCTGCACAGCCGTCGGGCGAAAGGACTCAGGCATGCAGGACGCGTGGCGCGCCTACCTCGAACTGGCCATGGGCCTGACGGAGGCGCCCCGGAAGAAGGCACAGGACGCGGTGCGCCGGGCGATGGGATCGACCGGAGCGACCGCCGCCCAGTTGCAGACCCTCGCCGAGGAGTTGCGGTCGACCGGCGCGGCCAACCGCGAGGCCCTGACCAAGCTCGTGCGGTTCGAGGTCGAGCGGGCGCTCGGCGCGGTGGGCCTGGCCACCGCCGAGGAGGTCGCCGAACTGGACCGCCGGGTGCGCGAGTTGGAACGCCAACTCCGGGCCGCCTCCGGTACGCCCGCCAGCGGCACCGCGCCGGCCCCCGTGACGGCCCCCGGGTCCGTCGACACCCCGTCCGTCGACACCCCGTCCGTCGGCATGCCGTCGACCGCCGCCGCAGCCCCACCCACGAAGGCGGTCGCGAAGAAGGCGGTGGCCAAGAAAACGGTGGCCAAGAAGGCGGTAGCGAAGAAGGCGGTTGCGAAGAAGGCGGTAGCGAAGAAGGCGGTTGCGAAGAAGGCCGTGGCGAAGAAGACGGTCGCCGAGAAGGCAGGGGGGACGGTTGTGCGTACCGCCGATGGTGAACCGACGCCGCGACCGACGAAGGCCGCACCGGCGCGCCGGCCGCGCCCGGACGGTGTCGCGTGACCCGGCGGCGCGCCGCCACCGCACGGGGCGGCACGACGGCCGGCCACGGCGCCGGTCCGGCGGTGCGGGAGGTGACGGCATGACCGCGCCGCGGCCCGGTCCGCCGCCGGGCCCGCGTCCCGGTCCACCGCCGCAGCGCTGGACCGGTGCGGGCGGGCAGGACGACGGTCATCCGGCGGTGGACGCCGCGGTGCAGGCGATCGCCAACGCCGCGGCGCTCGGCCCCGCCGACCAGATCGCCCAGTACGAAGCCGCGTACCAGACGCTGCGGGAGACGCTGGCCACCATCGACCAGGCCTGAGGAGGCGCGTCCATCCATGGCACGGCGTAACCGGTTGGACGCCGAACTCGTCCGTCGCGGTCTGGCCCGCTCCCGCGAGCAGGCGGTCGCGTTGGTGGAGGCCGGCCGCGTGCAGCTGCGTGGGGTGCCGGCCCGCAAGGCCGCCGCGATGGTCGATCCCGCCGATCCGTTGCTGGTCAGCGGTGCCGACCCCACCTCGGAGTACGTCTCCCGGGGCGGGCACAAGCTGGCTGGCGCACTCGCCGCGTTCACCCCCGCCGGGCTGGTGGTGCGTGGTCGACGCTGCCTCGACGCGGGCGCGTCCACCGGTGGTTTCACCGACGTGCTGCTGCGCGCCGACGCCGCCGAGGTGGTCGCGGTGGACGTCGGCTACGGCCAGCTGGCCTGGTCGTTGAGAAACGACCCCCGGGTACGGGTCCTGGAACGCACGAACGTTCGGACGCTGACCCCGGAGACGATCGGCGGCCCGGTCGACCTGACCGTCGCCGACCTGTCGTTCATCTCGCTGCGGCTGGTGCTGCCGGCCCTGGCGGCCTGCACCCGGGCCGACGGTGACCTGGCGCTGATGGTCAAACCGCAGTTCGAGGTGGGCCGGGAGCGGGTCGGCTCCGGTGGGGTGGTGCGCGATCCGGAACTTCGGGCGCAGGCGGTGCTGGACGTCGCCACGGCGGCCGCGACGCTGCGGCTGGGACTGGCGGATCTCGCGGCCAGCCCGCTGCCCGGGCCGAGCGGCAACGTCGAGTTCTTCGTATGGTTACGCCGGGACGCGCCACCGGCCGACCCGCACCGGGTGCGGGCCGTGGTGGCGGCCGGGCCAGGCGGCCCGGTGACGTCCGGCGACAGGCCGGACGAGCCGACGGAGGAGGTGGCCACGTGAGCGAGCGGAGCGAGCGAACCGTTTGGCACAGCGGCGTGAGCTGGTCTCGGCGAGCGAACCATCAGCGCGGTGTGCACGGGCGGTCGTCGCGGTGACCCGCACGGCCCTGTTGGTGACGCACACCGGCCGTCGGCGCAGCACCGAGCATGCCCGTACGGTCGCTGCGGACCTGATCGCCGCCGGGTTCGAGGTGCGGGTGGTGGCGGAGGAGGCCGAGGACCTCGACCTGCCGGGTGTGGTGCCGGTGACCGGGCCGGAGACGGCCGAAGGCGCCGAGATCGTCTTCGCGCTCGGTGGGGACGGCACGTTCCTGCGCGCCGCGGAGCTGGCCCGGCCGGCGAAGGTGCCGCTGCTCGGCATCAACCTCGGCAAGGTCGGCTTTCTCGCCGAGGCGGAGATCGACGACCTCGACGTGGCGGTCCGTGACGTGGTCAGCCGCAACTACAGCGTCGACGAGCGGCTCACCCTCGACGTGACGGCGGAGTTCGACGGTGGGCCGACCATCGAGTCGTGGGCCCTCAACGAGATCAGCGTCGAGAAGGGCGAGCGGGCCCAGATGCTGGAACTGCTCGTCGACGTCGACGGGCGGCCGCTGTCCCGGTACGGCTGCGACGGCGTGGTCTGTGCCACGCCCACCGGTTCCACGGCGTACGCCTTCTCCGGCGGCGGGCCGGTGGTCTGGCCCGAGGTGGAGGCGTTGCTGCTGGTGCCGATCAGCGCGCACGCGTTGTTCAGTCGGCCGCTGGTGACCGCCCCCACCTCCACCATGACGATCACCGTCGACCCGTTCACCACCCTGGCCGTGCTCTGCTGCGACGGGCGGCGGGTCTACGACCTGCCGCCGGGCGCCCGGGTCACCGTGCGGCGGGGCACCCTGCCGGTGCGGATCGTCCGGCTGCGGGACCGGTCGTTCACCGCGCGCCTGGTGGCCAAGTTCGACCTTCCGGTGCACGGCTGGCGGGGCAACCGCCGTTGACCAACCGCCTCGTGACGCGTCGGCGGTAACCGCACGGACACCTACCCGCCGGTCAGCTGTCCGTGCGGTGTCCACCTGGCGACATGTCGCCGGTGCGGCGGACCCGGACTAGTGACCGTGCGGTGAACCGCGTCGCAGACTCCGAGCGGTCGATCTTTGATGGATCGGCCCCGGAGCAGAGGAGCGCATCGCATGCACAGGCCCCCACGCTGGCTGATCGCCGGCGCGGCCGGCGCGTTGGCCATCGGACTCGCCACCCCCGTGTCCGCCGACCCGCCCGCTCAGCCCACCGGCCCGGTACCAGGGCCGACCGCACCCGGTACCGGACCCGTCCGGATCACCTTGATCACCGGTGACCAGGTCGACCTCGCTCCGGCGGCGCCCGGCCGGGTCGCCGCCACCGTCCGCCCCGGCCCCGGCCGGGAACGGGTCATCTTCCAGACCATGGAGGTCGACGGCGGACTGCGGGTGCTGCCCAGCGACGTCCTGCCGTACGTCTCCAGTGGCGTGCTCGACGCCAACCTGTTCGACGTGCAGGAACTGGCCGAGGACGGCTACGGCGACGCCGCGCAGGGCGTCCTGCCGCTTATCGTGCGCTACCAGGAGCCGGCGTCCGGCCGCGTTCGCCCGCTGGCCGCCGCCGCCGAGGCCCGCCCCCTGGCGAGCATCAACGGCGCCGCCGTACGGGTCGGCAAGGGCGAGGTCGGTGACCTGTGGACACAGTTGGCCGGCGCGCCGGCACGCCGTCAGTCCACCGCCGTCACCACCCCGCGGCTGGGTGCCGGCATCGCCAGCATCTGGCTGGACGGACGGGTCCGTCCGACCCTGGAACACAGCGTGCCGCAGATCGGCGCGCCCGCCGCCTGGGCGGCCGGCCGCGACGGCAGCGGTGTCACGGTGGCGGTGCTCGACACCGGCGTCGACGCCACCCACCCGGACCTGGTCGGTCGGATCGCCGAGGCGCGGGACTTCTCCGGCAGCGGCAGCGCGCGTGACGGGCACGGCCACGGCACGCACGTCGCCGCGACCGTCGCCGGCAGCGGAGCCGCCTCGGGTGGCCTGCGCAAGGGTGTCGCCCCCGGCGCGCGGCTGTTGGTCGGCAAGGTTCTCAGCGACAGCGGTGCCGGCTTCGAGTCGGACATCATCGCGGCGATGGAGTGGGCCGCCCATGCCGGCGCGAGAGTGGTAAACATGAGCCTCGGTGGCGGCCCGACCGACGGCACCGATCCGATGAGTCAGGCGCTCAACGATCTGACCGCACAGACCGGGGCGCTCTTCGTGGTCGCCGCCGGCAACTCCGGCGCTCCGCGTACCGTCGGCTCGCCCGGCGCGGCCACCTCGGCCCTGACCGTCGGGGCGGTGGACCGGGACGACAATCTGGCGGCGTTCTCCAGCCGAGGGCCGCGCCTCGGTGACAACGGTCTGAAGCCGGAGATCACCGCGCCGGGCGTCGGTATCGTCGCCGCCCGGTCCACCGGCACCAGCATGGGGACGCCGGTGGGCGAGGCGTACACGACCGCCTCCGGCACCTCGATGGCCACTCCGCACGTGGCGGGCGCGGCGGCGATCCTCGCTCAGGAGCACCCCGACTGGACCGCCGGGAAGCTCAAGGACGCACTGGTCAGCACCACGAAGGCGAATCCGCAGCTGACCGTCTTCGAGCAGGGCGGTGGCCGGGTCGACGTGGCCCGGGCGCTCGGCCAGCGGGTGTACGCCTCGGCCACCGCCGACTTCGGTCGGGTGGTCGACGATGGCGGCGCGGTCGAGCGGCACGTCACGTACACAAACGCCACGACGACCCCGCAGACCCTGCGGCTCGCCCTGGACCTGCGCAACACGGACACCGGCGTGCCCGAGACCGACGGTGTCGCGGTCGGAGCCGGGCAGGTCACCGTGCCGGCGGGCGGCAGTGTGCCGGTGTCGCTGCGGGCCGACCCGGCGAAGCTGGCCCACGGACCACACGGTGGCTGGCTGGTGGCGACCGGCGCGGACGGCGTCGTGGCGCGAACGCCGGTGGCGTTCACCCTCAGCCGCCCGATGCGCAACGTCACGATCAAGGTGCTGGACCGGCAGGGTGAGCCGACCCTCTCACCGGGACTGACGTTCTTCGGCGAGCAACCCGAGTCGGACTTCTGGGGGTGGTGGCCGGGCGAGGGCACCCTCCAGGTCGAGGAGGGCACGTACCTGCTGACCGCGTTGGTCGAGCACGGCGCGCCCCTGGACGAGCAGCTGACCTCCCTCATCGAGCCGGAGCTGACCGTCGACCGGGATCTGACCGTGGTGCTGGACGCGCGCAGAAGCACCCCGGTGCGGATCGAGACGCCGAAACCGGCCGAACAGCGGGCGTCGCTCAGTTACTACGTACACCGGGTGTTGGGCAACGGCCGGCAGGTCGCCCACGGTGTGCTGGCGTTCAGCACCGTGCAGCAGGTCAACGTCACGCCGACCCGGCCGGTGCGGATGGGAGAGTTCGAGTTCGCCTCCCGCTGGCAGCTCGTCGCGCCGATGGTGGACGCGAAGATCAGCGGTGTGTCCGGCCCGGCGGACATCAACCTGCTGGGTACGTCGCCGGCCCCGACCGGCCGGCGGAAACTGCCGCTGGTCTGGGCCGGCACCGGCAAGCCCGGCGAGTTGACCGGGGCGCGGGACGCCGCCGTGCTGCTCGGCGCCGATCCGGACCGCCCGGAGGAGGAACAGGTCGCCGCTGCCGCTGCCGCCGGCGCCGCCGCGGTGCTGATCGTCCGGCCGGCGGACTTCAGCGCCTGGACGGTGTGGCGCCCGGACGGAGACCGGTTGCCGATTCCGTCGCTGGTGGTGGCCCATGACGACGGGCAGCGGCTGATCGCGGCGGCGCGCAAGGGCCGGGCGACGCTGGACCTCACGTTGTCCGTCAACAGCCCCTATCTCTACGACGTGTGGCAGGTGGCGAAGGAGCGGGTGCCGGAGCGGGTCGTGCACACCGTGACGGCGAAGAACACCGCCGAGGTGACCGCGAGCTACGGCGGCACCGGCGCGGACTGGGCCACCGAGCAGCGGTTCGGCTGGCGTCCGTGGCAGGAGTACTCCTGGAACGACGACCAGCGCATGGTGCGCAACGGCACCACCCGCAAGGAGTTCGTCAGCGCCGGGGACAACTGGTGGCAGCATCGTGTGCTGCACAAGATGATGTTCGCCTGGGGGCCGCTGGAGGACGGCCTGACCCAGGAGCCCCGGCGGTACGCCGCCACCGACCGGGTGACCGAGAGCTGGCACGCCCCGGTGATCCGCCCAGCGGTGCCGGCCGGCACCGCTGGCCCGGTACCCCGACGGACCGGTGACACCCTGAACCTGCGGGTGGCCGAGTTCGTCGACGCCGACGGCCACGTCGGCGGGGCTGGCTCCGGCGAGGAGCCGGCGACGGTCGAGGCCCGCCTCAGCCGAGACGGGCGGCAGATCGCGGACCTCTCCGCCGGCTGGGTGCCGGTGCCCACCACCGCCGGCCCGGCCCGCTACCGGCTGGACGTGTCCACCCGACGCTCCTCCGCCACGTGGCGCTACGCCACCCGCACCGAGACGGCCTGGCAGTTCACCTCGGCGCGCCCGGCCGGGAGCGAGCCGATCCCGCTGCCCCTGCTCCAGATCGACTACCAGGTTCCCGCCGACCTGCACGGTGCGGTGCCCGGTAAGCGGTCGCACAAGCTCGGGCTGACCCTGCGCCAGCCGGCCGGGGTGGCCGCGCCGACCGGCACCAGCCTGCGGGTCGAGGTGTCCTTCGACGGCGGGCGGACCTGGCGCAAGGCCTCGGTGCGGGCGCACGGCACTCGCCACACCGCCACGGTGCCGGCCGGCCAGGGCGCCGTGTCGCTGCGGGTGCACGCCAGCGACCGGGCCGGAAACACCGTCGAGCAGACCGTGATCGACGCGTACGGGCTGCGCTGACGCGGCCGGGCGGGGGTGGCCGGGCGGCTGCCCCGCTCCGCCCGTCCGGTTCAGATCCAGCCTCGGCGGGCGACCTGGAACGCCAGTCCCGGTCGGGTGTCCACGCCGGCGACGGCCATCAGGTCGGCGAGCCGGCGCTGCACGGTCCGCCGGCTGACGCCGAGCTGCGAGGCGATGGACTTGTCCGGTACGCCGGCCACGAACAGTGACAGCAGCCGCACCTCGTCGGCGTCCGGCCGGTAGCCCTCGGCGGTTGGGTCTTCCGGGTCCTCTGGTGGTGCGGTGACGCGCAGCGGCGTGGCGATCCGCCAGTGGCTCTCGAAGAGGGCCAGCAGCGCGTCGAGCAGCTGACTGCGGCCGATCACCGCGGCGCTCGGTTCGCCGCTGCTGCGATCCGGTACCAGCGGGCAGACCGCCGTCCGGGCGTCCACGATGGCCAGGCGTACCGGCAGCCGGTCGAGGACCCGGGCCTGCTCGCCGGCGCGTACGCCCTGCTCGACGTCCTGCAACGCGTCCGGTTCGAGGAGCATCTCGCGTTCGTAGATGGCCCGGTAGCGCACCCCCCGGGCGAGGGCGTGGAACTCCTCGACGTTGTCCTGGCCGGGCATCGCCAGCGGGTTGGCCCGGCAGAACCAGAGCACCTCGTCCCGGGCGGCGTTCTGCAGGTCGCGCAGGCGTTCGCGGAGCATCCGCGCTCCGGTGATCACTTCCACCAGGTGCTCGGCGTCGTGCCGCCGCATCGCGGCCCGGTATTCCTCGGCGAGTTGGGTGACCGAGGCGCGGGCCGTCTCGAGCGCCTCCTGCTGGCGCAGCAGCACCCCGCCGAGCGGCACGTCCGGCGCGAGTGGGCGCAGCGGAGCGTCCGGTTCCGGGCCGACCGGCTGCACCAGCCCCTTGGCGCGCAGGGCGTCGAGGTGGGTGAGGATGTCCGTGCGGGGGCGGCGCAGCCGCTCGGCCAACTCCTCGACCCGCGCCCTGGTGAGCTGCACCAGACAGCGGTAGAGCTCCTCCTCCGCCGAGGTCAGGCCGATCACCCGCAACATGAGGCAGAACTGTACGACGACGCCGGTCGGGGCACGCCGGGGCCCGTGCCGGCTGGTCAAGTGTCGGGGACCGCGTCTACTGTCGGTTGCTGTGCTGGAGGAGCTACGCATCACCGGACTGGGCGTCATCGAGGACACGACGCTGCCGCTCACTGGCGGCATGAACGTCATCACCGGCGAGACCGGTGCCGGCAAGACGATGGTGGTGACCGGGCTCGGCCTGCTCTTCGGTGGCCGGGCCGACGCCGGTCGGGTACGCGCCGAACCTGGCCGTGCCGTCGTCGAGGGCCGGCTGCGCCTCGGTGGCCGGGTGGCGGAGACGGTGCACGCCCGGATCAGCGACGCCGGAGGTGATCCCGACGAGGACGGCTGCGTGCTGCTGAGCCGTACCGTCACCGTGGAGGGTCGGTCCCGGGCCCACCTGGGTGGTCGCGGCATGCCGGTGTCGATGCTCGGCGAGGTCGGCGAGCAGGTGGTCGCCGTACACGGTCAGTCCGACCAGCTGCGGCTGCTGCGCCCGGCCGAACAGCGCGCCGCGCTGGACCGGTTCGCCGGCCCCGAGCACGAGAAGTTGCTCGACGCGACGCGGGACGCGTTCACCCGGTGGCGTCGGGTGGTCGACGACCTGGCCGACCGGCGGCGCAACGCGCGGGAACGCCATCAGGAGACCGACCTGCTCCGGTTGGGCCTCGACGAGATCACCCGGGTGGATCCGCAGCCGGGTGAGGACGACGAGTTGAAGGCGGAGACGCAGCGACTGGAGCACGCGGAGGGTCTGCGTACCGCGGCCCAGTTGGCCCATCAGTGCGTGGCCGGCGGCTTGGAGGCCACCGACGACACCTCCGATGCCTCGACGCTGTTGGGCACCGCCCGGCGCACGCTGGAGGCGCAGGCCGGCACCGATCCGGCGCTCGGCGAACTGGCCGCCCGCCTGGAGGAGGCGGCCACGCTTGTCGCCGACGTGTCGGTGGAGCTGTCCACATACCTCACCAGCCTGGACGCCGATCCGGCCCGGTTGCAGGCGCTCTACGAGCGGCGGGCCGCGTTGCGCGCGTTGACCCGCAAGTACGCCGACGACGTCGACGGTGTGATCGCCTGGGCGGAGCGGGCCCGGACCCGACTGTCCGAGCTGGACAACTCCGACGAGCTGCTCGACGAGCTGGATCGGGAGGCGTCCCGGCTGGCTGGCGAGGTGGCCGAGCTGGCCGGCCGACTGTCGGTGTCCCGGCAGGAGGCGGCGGCGCGGTTCGCCGAGCAGGTCACCGTCGAGCTGGCCGGGCTGGCGATGCCACACGCCCGGATCGAGGTGGCGGTGCTGCCCCGACCCGCCGGGCGGGCCGAACCGACGTTGCCGGTCAACGGCGTCGACGTCGGTGTCGGGCCGGACGGCGGCGACGAGGTCGAGTTGCGGCTGCTGGCGCACCCCGGTGCGCCGTCGCTGCCGCTGCAACGGGGTGCCTCCGGCGGTGAGCTGTCCCGGGTGATGCTCGCCATCGAGGTGGTCTTCGCCGGTTCCGGCGGCCCGCCGACGCTGGTCTTCGACGAGGTCGACGCGGGTGTGGGTGGTCAGGCGGCGGTGGAGATCGGCCGGCGGCTGGCCCGGCTGGCCCGTAGCCACCAGGTCCTGGTGGTGACCCACCTGCCCCAGGTCGCCGCCTTCGCCGACCGGCACCTGGTGGTCGCCAAGGACACCGGCGGCGCGGTCACCACCAGCGGGGTGCGGGTGGTGGAGGACACCGAGCGGGCCCGGGAGCTCGCCCGGATGCTTGCGGGTTTGCCGGATTCGGATCTGGGTATCGCTCACGCCGAGGAACTCCTGGCCGTGGCGGCCAGGGAACGGCGGTCCTGAGACCGCGATTGTGAGCGGAGGCACACCGGCCTTCGCCCATGTGTGCTTCCCTGGGTAGGCGGCCCTGCTCAGGCATGTCGCGACAGATTCGCCTGCCTCACATGCCAGGATGGTCACGATGCGTCTACCCACGTTGCGCCGGGCCCGGAACGCGGAACCGGGACAGATCCTCGGCACCGCGCGCCTCGACCGCCGTACGAAGCGGCTGGTCGGCCGGCTCCGCCCCGGCGACATCGCGGTCATCGACCACGTCGACCTGGACCGGGTCGCTGCCGACTCGCTGGTCGCGGTCGGTGTCGGCGCGGTGCTCAACGCCAAACCGTCGGTTTCCGGCCGTTACCCCAACCTCGGGCCGGAGGTGTTGATCTCGGCGGGCATCCCGCTGCTCGACGACCTCGGCGAGGGCATCTTCGAGCGGATCCGTGAGGGCGACACGGTGCGCATCGAGGGCAACACCGTCTACCTGGACGACGATCCGGTGGCGCACGGCAGCCTCCAGGATCCCGAGAGCGTGGCCAAGGCGATGACCGACGCCCGGGAGGGCCTGTCGGTGCAGTTGGAGGCGTTCGCCGCCAACACCATGGACTACCTCAAGCAGGAGCGGGACCTGCTGCTCGACGGTGTCGGCGTGCCCGAGATCGCCACCGAGGTGCAGGGCCGGCACTGTCTGATCGTGGTCCGGGGCTACGACTACAAGGCCGACCTGGACGTGCTGCGCCCGTACATCCGGGAGTTCAAGCCGGTGCTGATCGGCGTCGACGGGGGCGCCGACGCTCTGGTCGAGGCGGGCTACACCCCAGATATGATCATCGGTGATATGGATTCGGTCACCGACGACGTGCTGCGCTGCGGCGCCGAGGTGATCGTGCACGCGTACCCGGACGGGCGGGCGCCGGGGCTGCCGCGCGTCAACGGCCTGGGGGTACCGGCGGTGACCTTCCCCGCCGCCGCCACCAGCGAGGACCTCGCCATGCTGCTGGCCGACGAGAAGGGCGCCTCGCTTATCGTCGCGGTGGGTACCCACGCCACGCTCGTCGAGTTCCTCGACAAGGGGCGCGGTGGCATGGCGTCGACGTTCCTCACCCGGCTCAAGGTCGGTGGCAAGCTGGTCGACGCCAAGGGGGTCAGCCGGTTGTACCGGCAGAGCATCTCGGGGTCGTCCCTGTTGCTGCTCGTCCTCTCGGCACTCGCCGCCATGGCCTCGGCGGTGGCCGTCTCCACCGTCGGTAAGGCGTACCTGGGCGTGGTCTCCGAGTGGTGGGACAATTTCGTGTTCCAGCTCGGCCAGCTCTTCTAGCTCCCGACCGATCAAGAGGCTTCAAGCGTGATCAACTTCCGGTACCACGTGGTATCCCTGACCGCGGTCTTCCTCGCCCTGGCGATCGGCCTGGTGGTCGGGACCGCCGCGCTCAACGGTCCGGTCGCGGACTCGCTCCGGGAGACCGTCAACGAGCTGCGCAAGGACAACCAGCACCAGCGCCAGGCGGTCCAGAACATGCAGCGGGAACTGGAGCTGGAGGAGGAGTTCGCTGCCGAGATAGCCCAGGTGATGCTGCCGGGCACGCTCAGCGGCAAGCGGGTGCTGGTGCTCAGCCTGCCCACCGGTCGCGATCACACCGAGGGTGTGCTCAACATGCTCCAGCTGGCCGGCGCCGACGTCACCGGGCGGATCGACCTGCAGGACAAGTTCATCAACCCGGAGAACAACAACGACCTGCTCGAACTGGCGGTCACCGCGGCCCGACCGACCGACGCGCCGACCGCGGGGCTGCCCGGCAACGGCCACGGCGTCGAGACCTCCAGCGCCCTGTTGGCCACCGTGCTGCTGGACCAGCCCGCCGGCGCCGAGCCGGTCACCGAGGCCGACCGGCGGGCGGTGCTGGCCGCGTACGGCAACGCCAACTACCTGACCACCTCGGACCGGATCACCGCGCCGGCCGAGGCCGTCGTGGTGATCAGTGGGCAGCCGTACGTGGACAAGGACTCCGCCAAGAAGGACGAGTCCGTGGTCAAGATCGCCGAGCAGTTCGACCGGACCGGGGGAATTGTGGTGGCCGGCAACGGCTCGGCCGGCGGCAATCTGGTGGCCTTCGTCCGGGGCGACGCGGTGCTCGCCCAAACCGTCTCGACCATCGACAACGCCAACACGGTCCAGGGCCAACTGGTCACCACCCTGGCGCTGGTGCAGCAGCTCGCCGAGCGCAAGGCCGGCCACTTCGGCGTCGGTGACAGCGCCGCCTCGCTGGTGCCTAGACTGCCCCAGTGAACCCGTTTCACCCTCCCCGCACGGTCCGACCCGTCGCCGGGTCGGAGGAGGTGCGCACGCGCCGCGCGGTACAGGTTGACAAGGTTCAGTGACCCGACGGGGCACCGGGTGCCCGATTCCGACGATCTCCGCCGGCCGGCGGGAGGGGATGGCGTGAGTGAGCGGGACGGTGACGTGACGGTCTTCGGTCGACTCCTGGTGGCCGGGATCGGTGCGGTCGCCGCCCGGTACGCGCTGCGCGAGATCCGTACCTCAGCGCCCGCGTCGGCCCTGGAACGGACGAACTTCCGGGGACGCAGCGTGACCCTGGCCGCCGGCCCGGCCCTCGCGCTGGGGGCCTCGGGTGCCGCGGCCTGCGGGGCGGCGAGTGTGCCGGCCGGGGCGGCGACCCTGGTGGCCGGGCTCGGTGCCGGTGCCGTGGGCCTCTACGACGACGTCGTCGGTGCCCGCCCGGAGCAGAAGGCGGCCAAGGGTTTCGCCGGACATCTGGCCGCGTTGCGGCAGGGCCGGGTCACCGCCGGCCTAGTCAAGATCGTCGGGGTGGGTGCGGCCGGACTGGGGGCGGCCGTCCTGCTCACCGCCGACCGTGGCGTGGCCGGGCATCCTCGCCGACGCGGGCAGGGCACGTTGACGCGGGGCGTCGACGTGCTGCTCGGCGCGGGGGTGGTGGCCGGCACGGCGAACCTGGTCAACCTGCTCGACCTGCGCCCCGGACGGGCCCTGAAGTCGGGCCTGCTGCTCGGTGCGCCGTTGAGCGGTGGCCGGCACGGCGGGATCGCCGCGGGTGCGGCCGGAGCCGCCGCCGGGCTGCTCCCCGCCGACCTCGCCGAGGACGTGATGCTCGGCGACAGCGGCGCGAACGCCCTCGGCGCGGTGCTCGGCGTGGCGCTGGCCGCCCGCACCGGCCCGGTCGGCCGGGCCGGGCTGCTCGCCGTCCTCGCCGGGCTCACCGCCGCCAGCGAGAAGGTGAGCTTCACGAAGGTCATCGCGAGCACGCCGGGGCTGCGTGAACTCGACGCGCTGGGCCGACGCGCCGACTGACGTGACCAGACCGGCCCCCCTCGCCGGCGCCGGCCGGTTGGCCGGAGCGGCGGCCCTCATCGCCGTACTCACCGTGGTCAGCAGGCTGGCCGGGTTTGGGCGTACCGCCGTGTTCACCTGGGTGGTGCAGGACAGCGACCTGGGCGCGATGTACGTCCTCGCGAACACCATCCCGAACATCATCTTCGAGATCGTCGCGGGTGGGGCGTTGGCCAGCCTGGTCGTACCGCTGCTCGCCGGAGCGGTCGCGGCGGGGGACCGGCGGGCGGTCGCGGCCACCACCGGCGCCCTGCTCACCTGGACGGTGACGCTGCTCGTGCCGCTGGCGGTGCTGGTGGCCCTGGGCGCTGGGCCGATCATCACCGCGCTCGGCGACGGCCGGTCACCGGAGGAACTGGCGGCCGGCGCCCGGATGCTGCGGGTCTTCGCGCCGCAACTGCCGCTGTACGGCATCGGCATCGTGCTCACCGGCGTGCTCCAGGCGCACCGGCGGTTCGCCTGGCCGGTGATCGCCCCGCTGCTGTCCAGCCTCACGGTGGTCGTCGTCTACCTGGTCTTCGCCGGGGTCGCCGGCACGGGAGCCAGCGTCGCGCAGGCCGGCCACGGCGGTGAGTTGATCCTGTCGGTCGGCACCACCCTCGGCGTGGTCGTGTTGTCGCTGTCGCTGCTGATCCCGCTGCGTCGGCTGCGGCTGACGCTGCGTCCCGGGTACGCGTTCCCAGCCGACGCGCGGGTCCGGGTGCGCGGGCTGGCGGTGGCCGGTGTGGTGACGGTCACCGCCCAGCAGGTCGCGCTGGCGGTGATCCTCTACCGGCTCGCCAGCGGCCGGACCGAGGCGTTCCAGGTGTTCAACCTGGCACAGACGTTCTACCTGCTGCCCTGGGCGGTGCTGGCGGTGCCGCTGGCCACCGCCGCGTACCCGACCCTGGCCACGGCGGCGGGCACGGACGAGCGGACCTACCGGAAGGTGCTGTCGGCGACCCTGCGCGGGGTGCTGTTGTGCAGCTTCCTCGGCGCCGCGGTGCTTGTCGGTGCGGCCGGCCCGATCGGCCGGTTCTTCCCGCTCGACAGCGACGCGACCGCCGACGCGATCGCCGGCTACGCCCCCGGGCTGATCGGTTACGGGCTGTTCGCGGTGCTGTCGCGTGCGTTGTACGCCCGGGGCGCGACGCGGGCGGCGACCGCCACCATCACCGCCGGTTGGCTGGCGGTGCCGCTGGTGTTGCTGCCGCTGTCGGCGCTGCTCCCGGTGGCCGATCGGGTGCTGGCGGTGGCGTTGGCCAACTCGGCGGGAATGCTGCTGCTCGGCGTGCTGCTGCTGGTCGCGGTCGCCCGGTCGGCCGGCCGGGAAGCGTTGGCCGGTGCCGGGCGGGCCGGCGGTGCCGGTCTGCTGGCCGGCGGTACGGCCGCCGTCGTCGCGGTGGCGATGCTGCGGCTGCTGGGCGCCGAGGGCGACCCCCCGGCGCGGTGGACGGCACTGATGCAGGGCATGCTGTCCGGAGTCCTGGTCGCTGTCGTGTTCCTCGCCGTGGTGTGGCTGGTCGACCGGCAGGATCTGCGGCCACTGCTGACCGGCCTGGGTCGACGCCTGCGCCGGGCCCGGCCAGGCGACCGGAAGGAGGAGGGGTCCCGGTGAGCGCGAGGAGTGAGCTTGCGAGCCCCGCAGTCGCGAACGGAGAGTCGGTCCGGTGAGCGCGAGGAGTGAGCTTGCGAGCCCCGCAGTCGCGAACGGAGTGTTGGTCCGGTGAGCGCGACGAATGGGTCGGCGGCTGTTCCGGACCGGCCGGGGACGGTGGTGCTGCTGTTGGCCTCCAGCACCGGCGGTGTCGGCCAGCATGTCCGGTCGGTGGCGCGGGGGTTGGCCGCGGCGGGGCAGCCGGTGTTGGTCTGCGGGCCGGCGGCGACCCAGGACCAGTTCGACTTCGTGGCCGCCGGTGCCCGGTTCCGGCCGGTGGAGATCCCGGCGGGTCCCACTCCGGCCGACGCCCGCGCGGTCGGCGTACTGCGCCGGCTGCTCGCCGCCGAGCAGGTCAACGTGGTGCACGCGCACGGGCTGCGCGCCGGGCTGGTGGCGGTGCTGGCCCGGCCGGCGGCCCCGGTCGTGGTCACCTGGCACAACGCGGTGCTGGCCGGCGGGGTACGCGGTGCCCTGTCCCGGCTGGTGGAGCGGATCGTGGCGCGGGGTGCCCGGGTGACCCTCGGTGCCTCCGCCGACCTGGTGGCGCGGGCCGTCGCGTTGGGCGCGGCGGATGCCCGGCTCGCCCCGGTGGCCGCTCCGGAACTGCCCGCGCCGCGCCGTCGCCGGGCTGCGGTGCGGGCCGAGTTCGCGGTCGCCGCCGACCAGCCGTTGATCCTGTCGGTGGGCCGGCTGCATCCGCAGAAGCGGTACGACGTGCTGGTGGACGCCGCCGCCCGGTGGCGGGAGCGCACCCCGCCGCCGGTTGTCGTGATCGCCGGCAGCGGACCGGCCTACCTGCCGCTGGCCGCCCGGGTCAGCGCCGCCCGCGCACCGGTCACCCTGCTGGGGCACCGCACCGACGTGGCCGACCTGCTCACCGGCGCCGATCTCGCGGTGGTGACCAGCGACTGGGAGGCCCGCCAGCTGTTCGCGCAGGAGGCGTTGCGGGCCGGCGTACCGCTGGTGGCGACCGCGGTGGGTGGGCTGCCGGAGCTGGTCGGTGACGCGGCGGTGCTGGTGTCGCCCGGCGATGTGGACGCGGTCGACGCGGCGGTGCGTGGCCTGCTCGACGACGAGGCCGGCCGCGCCGAACTGGCGCGGCGCGGTGTGGCGCGGGCGTTGACCTGGCCGACCGAGGCGCAGACCCGCGCCCAACTGCTGGCGCTCTACGCCGAGCTGACGCCCGGGCCGGCCGGGCCGGCAACACCGGACGCCGGCGCACCGTCGACGGGACGCCGGTGATGCTGCGCCGTATCGCTCCGATCCTGCTCACCCTGGTGGTGGTGACGCTCGGGGTCACCGCGCTGGCCGCCCGCCCGCAGAGTCCGCCGGCCCGCCAGAGCGCCGACTACGTGGTCCTCGTCGGCGTGGCCGGGCTGCGCTGGGACGACGTGGACGCGGAGCGTACGCCGACGCTGTGGTGGCTGGCCCGCGAAGGCTCCATCGGGTCGCTGTCGGTGCGTTCCGCACGCCGACCCACCTGCCCCGTGGACGGCTGGCTGACTCTCGGCGCGGGCAGCTTCGCCGCCTGGCCCGGCAGCCGCGGCGGGGACGGGCAGTGTCCGCCCGTCGACGTGACGGTGGAGCAGCCGGACGGCATCGGTGCGAACCTGCCGGATCAGGAGAGCGTCGCCCTGCACAACCAGGAGCGGCTGCCGTGGGGCACGGTACCCGGTGCGTTGTCGGAGTCGGTGCGGTGTTCGGTGGCGGTCGGACCGGGCGCGGCGGTGGCTGCGGCCCGCCCGTTCGGCCGGGTCGACCGGTACGCGCCGACGCTGCCCGAGGAACCGGCCGGGCTGCTCGGCTCCTGCGTGCTCAGCATCGTCGACCTCGGCACGGTTGAGGGCGACGACCCGGCGGTACGGGCGTCGGCGGCTCGTGCCGCCGACGCGCAACTGGCCCGGGTGCTCGACGGCCGGCCGCCACGATCGCTGGTGATCGTCGCCGGGGTCTCCGACACTCAGTTGCCGTCCCGGCTGCACGTGGCCGTCGCCCACGGACCGGGTTGGGAGGAGGGCTGGCTGACCTCGCCCAGCACGGACCGCCGCGGCTACCTGCAACTGATCGACCTGGCCCCGACCGCGCTGGCCGCCCTGGGGCGCCCGATGCCGGACCGGCCGTTCCTCGGCCGCCCGGCCGAGTCGGTCGACGGTCGGCCGGCCGATCTGTCCGCCGCGATCGCCGAGCCGGCGGACGCGGACCGGGAGGCCGCCGCCCAGCGGGAGGTGGCCGGCGGGTTCTTCACCCTGTTGGCCGTCGTGCAGGTGGCGCTCGCGGTGGCGGTGCTACCGCTGCTGCGCCGGGCCCGCCGGCACGCCGGGCCGTACGGACCGAAACCGGTGCCGCGTCCGGTGGTGGCGACGGTGGAGCTGCTGCTGGTCGCCGCCGCGCTCGCGATACCGGCGGCGCTGGTCGCCGAGGCCGCGCCGTGGTGGCGTTTCGCTCATCCGGCGGCCTCGTTCGCCGGGCTGACCGCCGTGTTGCTGGCTGCGGCGACGCTGCTGGTACGGCTCGCCCCCGGCTACCGCACCACCCTCGGCCCGCTCGGCGCGGTGGCCGGGCTGACCACGTTGGCTGTCGGCCTGGACGTCATCACCGGTGCCCGGTTGCAGCTCAACGGGGTGGTGGGCTACTCCGCGCTGGAGGGTGGCCGCTATGCCGGCCTCGGTACCGTCGGTCTCGGGGTGTTCGTCGCCGCCGCCCTGCTCAGCGCCGGCTGGCTCGCCCAACGGGTACGCCGTGGTTGGCGGCCGACGGTCATGGTGATCGTGGGCGGGGCCGCCGTCGTGATCGTCGGTAGCGCGTATCTGGGTGCCGACTCGATCGGTGCGATCGCCCTGACCGCCGGGGTGAGCGTGGCGGCGGCGATCAGCGCGGGTGGCTGGCTGACGCTGACCCGGCTCGCCTGGGCGGCCATGGCCGGGTTGGCCGTGACGGTCGGGTTCGCGGTGGTGGATCTGGGTCGGGCCCCGGCGGAACGGGGCAGTCTCGGCCGGTTCCTGGCCGCGCTCGGCGACGGCACCGGCGGGCTGACCGTGCAGCGATCCAGTGCCGCCAGCTTCGACACGCTTGTCAACAGTCCGCTGACGGTGCTGGCGCTGGTCGGTGCGTTGCTGGTCTGGTTCGCGCTGCTGCAACCCTGGGGCGGGCTCATGCGGCTGTTCGGCATCTACCCGGCGATCCGCGCGGCGATGGCCGGCACCGCGGTGGCGGCGGTGATCGGTGGCCTGCTGAGCGCCGCGGCGCTGGACGTGGCCGGGGCTGCGGCAGCCGTGGTGGTGCCGTTGGCGGCGCTGTCGGCGCTGCGGGTGCTCGACCACTCGGCGGACCGGACCCGGCCGGGGGCGGACCGCCCGGCCGGCGGCGGGCCGGGCGATGGCGGGTCGGCTGATGGCGGTCCGGCCGGCGGTGGGCCGGGAGACGGTGGGCCGGCTGGCGGCGGGTCGGGTGACGGTGGGCCGGACGCACGGTCGTCGGCCGAGGTCGCGACCGGGTGACTCGGCGGCGGTACCGGGTGCGGCACCGGCCGGCCGCTGGGGAGGTGTTACCGTGGAATCCCGTGGATCGCGTGATCACTTCGCTGATCGGCTCGGCGGTCTGCACGACCGCGACGGACGACACGGGAGCAGGCCTTGGCCCCTTCAGCACGGACGACCAGGCACATATTCGTCACCGGAGGCGTCGCCTCCTCGCTGGGTAAGGGGCTCACTGCCTCCAGTCTCGGCAACCTGCTGACCGCGCGGGGGCTTCGCGTGGTGATGCAGAAGCTCGACCCGTACCTCAACGTCGACCCGGGCACGATGAACCCGTTCCAGCACGGTGAGGTCTTCGTGACCGAGGACGGTGCCGAGACGGATCTCGACGTCGGTCACTACGAGCGTTTCCTGGACCGGGCGCTGTCCGGCAAGGCCAACGTCACCACCGGCCAGATCTACTCCGAAGTGATCGCCAAGGAGCGGCGCGGTGAGTACCTCGGAGACACCGTCCAGGTGATCCCACACATCACCAACGAGATAAAGTCCCGGATCCTGGCCATGGCCGACCCGGACGACGACGGCCGCACCCCGGACCTGGTGATCACCGAGGTCGGCGGCACGGTCGGTGACATCGAGTCGCTGCCGTTCCTGGAGGCGATCCGCCAGGTGCGCCACGACCTGGGCCGGGACAACTGCTTCTATCTGCACGTCTCGCTGGTGCCCTACCTCGCCCCCTCCGGGGAGCTCAAGACGAAGCCCACCCAGCACTCGGTGGCCCAGCTACGCAGCATCGGTATCCAGCCCGACGCCATCGTCTGCCGTTCGGACCGGGACATCCCGGAGAAGCTCCAGCACAAGCTCTCCCTCTACTGCGACGTCGACGCCGAGGCGGTGATCGCCGCGCCGGACGCGCCAAGCATCTACGACATCCCGAAGGTGCTGCACCGGGAGGGGCTCGACGCGTACGTGGTGCGCCGGCTGAACCTCTCCTTCCGGGACGTGGACTGGGAAGGCTGGGACGACCTGCTGGAGCGGGTGCACCAGCCGCGGCACACCATCACCGTCGCCCTGGTCGGCAAGTACGTGGACCTGCCCGACGCGTACCTGTCGGTCAGCGAGGCGATCCGGGCGGCCGGCTTCGGCCACCGCGCCCGGGTACAGCTGCGGTGGGTGCCCAGCGACGACTGCGTCACCCCGACCGGTGCGGCGGCGGCCCTGGCCGGGGTCGACGGCATCGTCATCCCCGGCGGCTTCGGCGTCCGGGGCATCGAAGGCAAGATCGGCACCGCCCGGTACGCCCGGGAGAACGGCATTCCGCTGCTCGGGCTCTGCCTGGGCCTGCAGTGCATGACCATTGAGGTGGCCCGGCACCTGGCCGGCTTGGACGGCGCCAACTCCGTGGAGTTCGACGCCGAGGCGGTGCACCCGGTCATCGCCACCATGGCCGACCAGCAGGACATCGTCGCCGGCAAGGGCGACCTGGGCGGCACGATGCGGCTGGGCGGTTACCCGGCGACGCTCACCGAGGGGTCGATCGTCGCCGAGGCGTACGGCAGCACCCAGGTCAGCGAGCGGCACCGGCACCGGTACGAGGTGAACAACGCCTACCGCGATCAGCTCGTCAAGGCTGGGCTGCACATCTCGGGCACCTCGCCGGATGGTCGGCTGGTCGAGTTCGTCGAGCTGGACCGGGATCTGCACCCGTTCTTCGTAGCCACCCAGGCGCATCCGGAACTCAAGAGCCGCCCCACCCGGCCGCACCCGCTGTTCGCCGCCTTCGTCCACGCCGCGGTGACGTACTCGCAGGCCGATCAGCTTCCGGTCGACCTGGACACCGCCGCTGCCGAGCGGGCCACCCGCAACGGCGCCGCGACGAAGGCGGCCTCGGCCTCGTGAGTGACCGGAGTGAGCGGGCCATGGGGTGCGGTAGCGCGGCGTCTCGCGCCGCCGTTGAGCACCGCTACGAGGTGCGCTCGCGGGAACTGCGCTACCGCGGCCGAATCTTCGAGGTGGTCACCGAGGAGGTCACCATGCCCGGCGGTGGCACCGCCGCGCGTGACCTTGTCCGGCACGTCGGCGCGGTGGCGGTGGTGGCGCTGGACGACGCCGGTCAGGTGGTGTTGATCCGGCAGTACCGTCAGCCGGTGGGCCGGCGGTTGTGGGAGTTGCCGGCCGGGTTGACCGACGTCTCCGGGGAGGACCCGGCGGTGACGGCAACGCGTGAGCTGGCCGAGGAGGTCGATCTCACCGCCGGCCGGCTCGACGTGCTTGTCGACGTGCACAGCTCGCCCGGGTTCACCGACGAGTTGGTCCGGGTCTTCCTGGCCCGGGATCTCGGCGAGGTGCCGGTGGAGCAGCGACACCACCGCCACGACGAGGAGGCCGACCTGCAGGTCGTCCGGATCGACCTGGACGAGGCTGTCGGCATGGTGCTGGCGGGGGAGATCAGTAACGGACCGTGCGTGGCCGGGCTGCTCGCCGCCGCCCGCGCCCGCGAGGCGGGCTGGTCGGGGTTGCGCCGGGCGGACGCCCCGCTGCCCCGCTGAGCGGGTACGCGACGTCAAGAGGCTCGCGCTGGGGTGCGGTCTTGTGGAGAACGCGGCGCAGGGGCCGGGCGGTACACCGCCCGGCCCCTGCGTGGTTCCGTGGGTCAGTCGCGCAGCGGCCGGCCCTGTGCGTCGACGCCGCCGTTCACCAGGATCAGGATGCCGTCGACGAGGCCCCAGATGCTGCCGATACCGCAGGTCACGAGGGTGACGATCAGCTGAATGACGCCCGTCTTGGTGTCGCCCATGTAGAACCGGCCGACGCCGAAGCCGCCCAGCACGATCTGCAGGACGCCCGCGACGACCTTGCTCTTGTCAGAAACGCCCTGGGGGTACCCGGGCTGCATTGGAGGAGTGGTCATGGGGCGACACAATAGTGATCCACTCATGTGCTGTCCGCACCGGTGTGCACCAGATGGGACGATGGTGCCGAAGACTGTCCTGACGGCTGATGTGACGTCCACCGACGGCCTGGGTACTCACACCTGACACATCGTCAACGGCCACGGCGAGCAGGTGTCACAGTGCAGGCTCCGCTGACCTGCGGTCACGCCTAGACTGCCGCCGGCGGGACCGGTTGACCGGGGCGGCAATGGGGCCGCTGCGGCGCCGCGCAGCGGGGTGAACGTGCCCCGAGGAGAGGTGTCAGCATCGTGAAGGTCGGCATCCCACGCGAGGTCAAGAACCACGAGTACCGGGTGGCGATCACGCCCGCAGGCGTCAACGAGTTCACTCGCGGCGGTCACCAGGTCTTCGTCGAAGCCGGCGCCGGTCTCGGGTCGAGCATCACGGACGAGGAGTTCGCCGCCGCCGGTGCCAAGATCCTGGAGAGCGCCGACGAGGTCTGGGACGCCGCCGACCTGGTGCTGAAGGTCAAGGAGCCGGTGGCCGAGGAATACCACCGGATGCGCGAGGGGCAGGTGCTCTTCACCTACCTGCACCTGGCCGCCTCCCGGGAGTGCACCGACGCGCTGATCGACCGCAAGGTGACCGGCATCGCGTACGAGACCGTCGAGCTGCCGGACCGGTCGCTGCCGCTGCTCGCCCCGATGTCCGAGGTGGCCGGACGGCTCGCCCCGCAGGTCGGCGCCTTCTACCTGATGCGTACCGGTGGTGGCCGGGGGGTGCTGCCCGGCGGCGTGTCGGGCGTGTACGCGGCCAAGACCGTGGTAATCGGTGCCGGTGTGTCGGGCATGAACGCCGCCGCGATCGCCCTGGGCCTACAGTCGGAGGTGCTGCTGCTCGACAAGAACGTCGGCCGGTTGCGCCAGGCCGACGCCATCTACCGGGGGCACCTGCAGACCGTGGCCTCCAACGCGTACGAGATCGAGCGGGCGGTGCTGGACGCGGACCTGGTCATCGGCGCGGTGCTGGTGCCCGGCGCGAAGGCGCCGAAGCTGATCCCCAACGAGCTGGTCTCCCGGATGAAGCCGGGCAGCGTGCTCGTCGACATCGCCATCGACCAAGGCGGCTGCTTCGAGGACTCGCGGCCCACCACCCATGCCGACCCGGTCTACCGGGTACACGACTCGATCTTCTACTGCGTGGCGAACATGCCCGGCGCGGTGCCGAACACCAGCACCTACGCGCTGACCAACGTCACCCTCCCGTACGCCCTCGAACTGGCCAACCACGGCTGGCGCGAGGCCGCACGTCGCGACCCGGCGCTGGCGCTGGGCCTGAACACCCACGACGGACAGGTCGTCTACGGTCCGGTCGCCGAGTCGCACGGCCTGCCCACCCTGCCGTTGACCGAGGTGCTGGCCTGACCGACGAGCCGTTCACCCCGGACGAGGCCGGCGAGGGCCAGCAACCCGCGCCGGCCCTGCGCCGTGCCGTCCGCGGCTACCTGGACCACCTCACCGTCGAACGTGGACTGGCCGCGAACACGCTCGCCTCGTACCGCCGGGACCTGGACCGTTACCTCGGGTCGCTGACCACCGCCGGGGTGACCGACCTGTCGGCCGTCTCCGCAGGGGAGATCGAACGTCATCTGGCCCGGCTGCGCTCCGGCGCCGACGGGCACCCGCCGCTCGCGGTCTCCTCGGCGGCCCGGGCCGCCAGCGCGGTACGCGGACTGCACCGGTTCGCGCTGCGTGAGGGCCTGGCCGGCGCCGACCCGAGCCGCGACGTGCGGCCTCCCGCTTCACCGCGACGACTGCCCCGGGCGCTGCCGGTCGACGCCGTGGTCGCCCTGCTGGAGACCGCCGGACCGGTCGACGCGGCCGGGGACACCGCGCCGTTGGCGCTGCGCGACCGGGCGCTGCTGGAGTTCCTGTACGGCACCGGGGCGCGGATCTCCGAGGCCGTCGGCGCCGCCGTGGACGATGTGGACCTCGACGACGGGGTGACAGTGCTGCGTGGCAAGGGCGGACGGACCCGCCTGGTGCCGATCGGCGGGTACGCGCTGCGGGCGCTCGGTGCGTACCTGGTGCGCGCCCGACCAGGGCTGGCCGCGGCCGGCCGGGGCACCCCGGCGATCTTCCTCAACGCCCGGGGTGGCCCGCTGACCCGGCAGGGCGCCTGGACCATCCTGCGCCGCGCAGCCGAACGGGCCGGGCTGACCGTCGACGGCCCCCGCGCCGTGTCGCCGCACACGTTGCGCCATTCGTACGCCACCCACCTGCTCGACGGTGGTGCCGACGTGCGGGTGGTGCAGGAACTGCTCGGCCACGCCTCGGTCACCACCACCCAGGTCTACACCCTGGTCACCGTCGAGCGGTTGCGTGAGGTCTACGCCACCGCACATCCCCGAGCCCTGAACTGACCGTCGACGGTGGTCTGTCGTGCCGGATCGGCCGGTGACCGACGGTACGGTCGCCGCCCGATCCGGCCGGTGTCGGCGGCGTGATGACGGCGTGACCTGCTGGTGGCCGGTGCCGCCGGCCGACACGCCGAGCGGGTGCCGAACGCCCTGCTGGCCGGTGGCGTACAGTCGGCATGGCGCGGCCCTCGCGGCGAGTGGACCGGGGTGCGCAGCGGCGCCGCGAAGGACGTCGGGCGGCTCCGACGCCGCACGGTCGTCGGGAGGGGGCAACGAGCATGGCTGGCAACGGTGACCGTGCCGAGACCTGGACGTCGGAGCTCCGCGAGCAGCAAAACGCCCTCGGCTCGGATCTGGGCCCGGCGGACCCGGCCGCCTACACCATGCGCAAGCCGATCCCGGAGCCCATGCCCACCGACCGGCACGGGCCGGCCCGCATCATCGCGATGGCCAACCAGAAGGGCGGGGTCGGCAAGACCACCACGACCATCAACCTCGGAGCCGCACTCGCCGAGTACGGCCGTAAGGTGCTGTTGGTCGACTTCGACCCGCAGGGCGCCCTCTCGGTCGGGCTGGGCGTCAACCCGCACAACCTGGATCTGTCGGTCTACAACCTGCTCATGCAGGACGACGTCACCGCCGATGACGTGCTCATCAAGACGGACGTGGCCGGGCTGCACCTGCTGCCCGCGAACATCGACCTCTCCGCCGCCGAGATCCAGCTGGTCAACGAGGTCGCCCGCGAGATGGCTCTGGCCCGGGTGCTCAAGAGCATCCGCAAGGAGTACGACTACATCCTGATCGACTGCCAGCCGTCACTCGGTCTGCTGGCGATCAACGCGCTGACCGTCGCACACGGCGTGCTCATCCCGCTGGAGTGCGAATTCTTCAGCCTGCGCGGCGTGGCGCTGCTGCTGGACACCATCGACAAGGTGCGCGAGCGGCTGAACTTCGACCTGGAGCTCGAGGGCATCCTCGCCACCATGTACGACAGCCGTACCACGCACTGTCGGCAGGTGCTCCAACGGGTGGTGGAGGCGTTCGGCGACAAGGTCTACCAGACGGTGATCACCAAGACCGTCAAGTTCCCCGAGTCCACCGTCGCCGGCTCACCCATCACCACGCTCGACCCGGCCTCCTCGGGTGCCCGCAACTACCGTCAGCTGGCCCGCGAGGTGATCGCCGCGCAGGCCGAGCGGTAGGAGGCGCTGAACCGAGGTGTCCCGACCGTGGACTACCGTCGTCGACGTGAGCGCCCCGTCCCTCGACCCGACCGCCGCAGCGGAACCGCTGCCCGTGGCGGCTGACGCACCGGCCCCGGACACCACCGGGGAGCCGAGGATCGTTGCTGAGCCGGCGGAGGCTGCTGGGCTCCCGGAGGGCGCTGAGCCGGCAGAGGGCGCCGGGTTCACCGTGCGGCTGGCCAACTTCACCGGCCCGTTCGACCTGTTGCTGCAACTGATCGGCAAGCACAAGCTCGACGTCACCGAGGTCGCCCTGCACCAGGTGACCGACGAGTTCATCGCCTACATCCGGGCCATGGGTGACGACTGGGATCTGGACGAGGCGAGCGAGTTCCTCCTGGTCGCCGCGACCCTGCTCGATCTGAAGGCCGCCCGGCTGCTGCCCGCCGCCGAGGTCGAGGACCCGGAGGACCTGGCCCTGCTGGAGGCGCGGGACCTCCTCTTCGCCCGGCTGTTGCAGTACAAGGCCTACAAGGAGGCGGCGGCGCACATCGCCGCACTGGAGGAGGTCGGCGGTCGGCGCTACCCGCGGGCCGTCACCCTCGAAGCCCGGTACGCCGAGGCGCTGCCCGACCTGGTGCTGGGGATCGGCCCGCAACGGCTGCTCAAGCTGGCGGTGCGGGCGATGACCCCGAAACCGGTACCCGAGGTGTCCGTCGCCCACGTGCACATGGTCCGGGTCAGCGTCCGGGAACACGCCGGCATCATCGCCGAACGGCTGCGTCGGGCCGGCACCGCCAGCTTCTCGCTGCTCTGCGCCGACTGCGAGGCCACCCTGGAGGTGGTTGCCCGGTTCCTCGCCCTGCTCGAGTTGTACCGGCAGGGTGTGGTGGCCTTCGTCCAGGAGCAGGCGCTGGAGGAGTTGACCGTGCGCTGGACAGGTCCCGCCGACGGCGGCACGGCGCTGACCATCGACGAGTACGCTGGCACACCACCCGAGCCTGCCACCGAGCCTCCCGGCGGCCTGTCCGTTCCGTCCGGGGGCGGTACCGACGCGCACAGGGCCGACCCCGGCGGGGCTGGTGCCGACGCTGACCGGGCTGGTGCCGGCGGTGTCGAGGTCGGCGGGGCTGATGCTGCCGATGGTGCCGGGGGTGTCGAGGTCGGCGAGGCTGATCCGAAGGGAACGACCGAGGAGCGAGCTGGATGAGCAACGAAGAGCGGCCGGATTCCCTGGCCGAGCAGGCCGCGGCCTGGGTACCGCCCTGGCAGCGCCCCGCCTCAGCCCCACCGGAGGACGCCGCCCCACCCGCCGATACGTCCGCACCGACGGATGCCTCCCCGCCCGTGGACGTGTCCGGACCCGTGGATGTGTCCAGGCCCACGGACTTGCCTGGCCCCACGGAGGTGTCTGGGCCGACGGATGCGTCCCCATCTATCGACGCCCCGCTCTCCGCTGCGGTAGGCGCTGCGGATCTTGGTGCGCAAGTGCCCCTCCAGGGGCCGTTTCCGTCCAAGATCACGCGGGTCGAGAAAGGTGCCGGGGGAGGGGAGGGCGATGCGGGGGAGAGCGTTGGGGGAGTGAGTGCCTCGGGAGGGGACCCGGGGCGCAGCGACTCGGGGGAGGGCGCACCGGGTTCGGCGCGGAAGCGGTCGGTGGCGCGGGTACGGCCGGCACCGGAACCGGCGCCGGAGCTCGACGACGCCGAGTTGCGCGGCGCGCTGGAGGCGATTCTGCTGGTGGTGGATGAACCGGTGAGTGAGCTGGTCCTCGCCCAGGTGTTGGAGCAGCCCGCCGAGCGGATCGGCCCGATGCTGGACGAGATCGCGGCCGGCTTCACCGCGGCTGGCCACGGATTCGAGCTGCGCCGGGCGGCGGGCGGGTGGCGGCTGTACACCCGAGCGGAATACGCCACTCATGTCGAGCGGTTCATCCTCGACGGGCAGTCGGTTCGGCTGACCCAGGCCGCGCTGGAGACCTTGGCCGTGGTGGCGTACAAGCAGCCGGTGACCCGGTCGCGCATTTCCGCCATCCGCGGTGTCAACTGTGACGGGGTGATCCGTACCCTGGTCTCTCGCGGCCTGGTCGAGGAGTGCGGCACCGAGTCCGACAGCGGGGCCTACCTGTACCGGACGAGCACCCTGTTCCTGGAGAAGCTCGGCCTGAACAGCCTCGACGACCTGCCGCCCCTGGCCCCCTTCCTCCCCGACGACGTAGAAGAGCTTGCCGATGCCGCGCGATGACCGCACCCCCCGCCCCGACGCCCCTGTCTACACCGGCCCGGAACGCCTGCAGAAGGTGCTCGCCGCCGCCGGTGTCGGCTCCCGGCGTGCCTGCGAGGATCTGATCTTCCGTCGGCGGGTGACGGTCGACGGGCGGGTGGCGCAGCTCGGCGACAAGGTCGACCCGACCACGGCGGTCATCCACGTCGACGGTGAGCGGCTGGCGGCCGACACCCGGCTGGTGTACCTGGCCATGAACAAGCCGCGCGGGGTGGTCTCCACCATGGCGGACGAGAAGGGGCGTACCGCGCTTGCCGATTTTCTCGGCAACCGGGTCGAGCAGCGCGTTTACCACGTCGGGCGGCTCGACGCGGACAGCGAGGGCCTGCTGCTGCTCACCAACGACGGCAACCTGGCGCACCGGCTGATGCACCCCTCCTACGGGGTGCCGAAGACCTACCTGTGTGAGGTTTCCGGCCCGATCCGGCGCAACCTCGGCAAGCGGTTGGCGGCCGGGGTGGAGCTGGAGGACGGCCCGGTGACCGTCGATGCCTTCCGGGTGGTGGACAGTCTGGGGCGTACCGCTCAGGTCGAGCTGACCCTGCACGAAGGCCGCAAACACATCGTACGACGGCTGCTCGCGGAGGTCGGCCACCCGGTGAGCCGACTGGTGCGTACCTCCATCGGGCCGATCCGGCTCGGCGACCTGCGTGCCGGGCGTACCCGGAGGCTGACCAACGCGGAGGTCGCCGCCCTGTTCAAGGCCGTGGGTGACTGAGGCGGCAGTCGCGGGTACGGCTGCGGGTAGGCTGCCTGACGGCCCGGCCGGTGGCGCTCCGCGGCGCCGGGCATCATTGGAATTGTGTGGTCAACCGCTCGCGGTCGTCGCTGACGGATCGTGAGGTACGGGCTGAGGAGGACGACGGTGGAGGAAAACGTGCCGGCCGGGCGCTGCGTGGTCGCTGTGGACGGGCCGTCCGGTTCGGGTAAGTCCACCGTCTCCCGGCGGCTCGCCACGAGCCTCGGCGGGCGTTACCTCGACACGGGTGCGATGTACCGGGCGATCACCTGGGCGGTGCTGCGCTCCGGCGTCGACCTGACCGACGCGCAGGCGGTGGCGAAGGTCGCCGGCGAGGCGGACCTGCGCATCGGCACCGACCCCGCGGGGTACGGCGTGACGGTCGACGGGGTGAACGTCGAGACCGACATCCGCGGCCCCGAGGTGACGGCCGCCGTCTCGGCGGTGGCTGCCGTGCCGGCGGTCCGGGCGCTACTGGTGGCCCGTCAGCGGGACATGATCAGCAAGGCGGGACGGATCGTGGTCGAGGGACGGGACATCGGCTCCGTGGTGGCGCCCGACGCCGACCTGAAGGTGTACCTGACCGCGTCGGCGGCGGCGCGTGCCGCGCGGCGTAGCGCCGAGGACGCCTCCGACGTCGCGGCCACCGCCGCCGACCTGGCCCGGCGTGACCAGCTGGACTCGACCCGCAAGGCCGACCCACTGGCCCAGGCACCGGACGCGGTGGTGCTCGACACCACCGAGCTGGGCATCGACGAGGTCGTGGCGCGGCTGCGGGCACTGCTGGCCGAACGGTCAGTGGCGTGAGTGACGACGGCTGGGTCGAGCTGCGTGAGCCGGACCTGGACACCGAGGAGCAGACCGGTCCACAGCCGGTGGTGGCCGTGGTCGGCCGCCCCAACGTGGGCAAGTCCACGCTGGTGAACCGCATCATCGGCCGCCGCCAGGCGGTCGTCGAGGACGTGCCGGGGGTCACCCGCGACCGGGTGCCCTACGACGCGCAGTGGTCCGGGCGGGCGTTCACCGTGGTGGACACCGGCGGTTGGGAACCGGACGCGAAGGATCGCGCCGCAGCGATCGCCGCGCAGGCCGAGACCGCCGTGCTGACCGCCGACGTGGTGGTCTTCGTGGTCGACGCGACGGTGGGCTCCACCGACGTCGACGAGGCGGCGGTGAAGATGCTGCGCCGCAGCGCCAAGCCGGTGATCCTGGTGGCCAACAAGGCCGACAACGCCAACATCGAGCTGGAGGCCACCTCGCTGTGGTCACTCGGCCTCGGCGAACCGCACCCGGTGTCGGCACTGCACGGGCGGGGTTCCGGTGACCTGCTCGACGCCATCCTGGCGGCGCTGCCGGAGGCACCGAAGGTGGCGGAGTACCGCCCTCGGGGTCCACGCCGGGTGGCGCTTGTGGGACGGCCGAACGTCGGCAAGTCCAGCCTGCTGAACCGCTTCTCCGGCGAGGAAAGGGCGGTGGTCGACGCGGTCGCCGGCACCACCGTCGACCCGGTGGACAGCCTGGTCACCATCGGCGGTGACACCTGGCACCTGGTGGACACGGCCGGGCTGCGCAAGCGGGTCGGCAGGGCCAGCGGCACCGAGTACTACGCCAGTCTGCGTACCGCCTCGGCGATCGAGGCGGCCGAGGTGGCGGTGGTGCTGCTCGATTCCAGCGAGCCGATCAGCGAGCAGGACCAGCGGATCCTGTCCATGGTCACCGAGTCCGGCCGGGCGCTGGTGATCGCCTTCAACAAGTGGGACCTGGTCGATGGCGACCGCCGGTACTACCTGGACAAGGAGATCGAACGGGAACTGCGCCGCATCCCGTGGGCGATCCGGCTGAACCTGTCGGCGAAAACCGGCCGGGCGGTCGACAAGCTCGCCGCCGCCCTGCACCGGGCGCTGGACAGCTGGGAGACCCGGATCCCCACCGCACAGCTCAACGCCTGGCTGACCGCCCTGGTCCAGGCGACCCCACACCCGGTGCGGGGCGGTCGGGCACCCCGGATCCTCTTCGCCACCCAGGCGGGGGTGGCACCGCCACGCTTCGTGCTCTTCACCACAGGTCCGCTGGACGCCGGCTACCAGCGCTTCGTCGAGCGCAAGCTGCGCGAGGAGTTCGGCTTCGAGGGCAGCCCGATCGAGATTTCGGTACGCCCCCGCAAGAAGCTCGGCCCCGGCGGCCGCGGCAAGGCACACGGCTGACCCTCGGATCACCGCTGCGCCAGGCCGGCACGGCCATCCAGTTTCCTAGGATGCTCTAGGGGTAGTGCGGCATCCCACACGAGGAGCCAGCGCGGACGCGACACCGGTGGTACCGGGGGCGGCAGGAGGGGCCGGTGCGAGCGGAGCAGGGCCTGCGCTAAGCTGTACCGGCTGTCGCGGGGAGTTCCCTGTGGAGGCAATCGGGACGTGGCGCAGCTTGGTAGCGCACTTGACTGGGGGTCAAGGGGTCGTCGGTTCGAATCCGGCCGTCCCGACAGCGAGAGGGTTTCCGCAGGTCAGAGACTTGCGGGAGCCCTCTTTTCATTGCTCGGCATGGATGCCTGGTCTAGCACGCCGCTGTTGGACTCCTTGACTCGGGCAGGTTGTCATGCCACTACTGGATCTTCAGAAACTCACCGTCGGGCTGTCCCGGGCCTGGGCCGGATTCCTCCGCGACTGGGACCGCTCGCTGCGGGCCGGGAACTATCCGGAGACCACCCGCTACAACTACCTCCTCGCCGCCGCGCAGCTAGGCCGCTACCTGGGTGACCACTCGCCGGATCCGGACGCCGCCGATGCGGCCGAGGATCCGTGTGCGGTGACGCGGGCGCATGTGGAGGCGTTCCAGGGTTGGATGATCGAGACCAGGTCCGCGTCGACGGCGGTGAACAAGCACAAGGGACTGCAGCAGTTCTTCAAGTGGCTGCTCCTCGACGAGGAGGCCATCGACCGGTCGCCGATGCAGCGGGTGCGTCAGCCGAAGACGCCCCGCAAGCTGATCCCGGTCATGCGCGACGAGGACACCAGCAAGCTTCTCGACGCCTGCAAGGGCAAAGGCTTCGCGAACCTGCGCGACGAGGCGTTGATCCGGGTGTACTGCAACACCGGCGCCCGCCTGTCGGAGGTCGGCAATCTCCTGGCCGCGGACGTGGACCTGAACACGGAGTCGGTGCGTTTCCACGGCAAGGGCGCCAAGGACCGGCGGGTGCGGTTCGGGCCCAAGACCGCCCGGGCGCTGTCGCGGTATCTGCGGGCTCGGGACAAGCACAAGGGTTGCTGCCCTGCCGCACCTGTGGCTGGCCGAGCGAGGCACCGCAGCGTTGACTCCGAACGGCATCAAGATCCTGCTCAAACGGCTGGGCGCCGCGGCCGGGGTGGCGGACGTGCACGCCCACCGGTGGCGGCACAGCTTCGCCCACGAGTGGAAACGCCCCGGCGGCGACACCGGTGACCTGATGCTCCTACTCGGATGGACCTCCGAGGACATGCCCCGCCACTACGGCGCCAGCGCCGCAGCCGAGCGGGCGCAGGAGACCCAGGCGCGGGCGCGACTGGGTATCGGCGAGCGCGTATAGGCGGGGGTCGGCAGACGCGGTCACCCACACGGGGCCGTGGGTGACCGCGCCGTCACCGGTAGGCTGCGGCGAGCTTTCGCAGAGGGGGCGGCGATGACGCGGTACGCGATCGACGAGAGCCGTAGCGAGTTGATGGCGACCTGGGAAACCGGCTACGGGGCGCGTCAGAAGCTCGATCCTCCACTCTGGCCTGGACCCTGGTGAGCTCGTGGCGCGTGGACGTTGTCTCGATGTGGCAGGGCCCGAGAACGCGCAGCATGTCCTGGACCACCTCTTGAAGATCGCGGACCGCTTCGCGCGTCTCTCCGGCGCGTTCTTGCCAACAGGCCATTTCACGGCGAGTGACCAGGGTGTCCGGATGATCGGGTCCAACGACCCGTAGGTGATCGCGCAGCAGCTCGGCGAGATCGGCGGAGGTGCCAGCAGGATCCCCGGTCGCACCTCGGCAGTTGGCGAGGTGGAGCCGGTTGGTGAGGGTGTGCGGGTGGTCCGCTCCGAGAATTCTCATCCGGTCGTCGAGTACTATCGGTGTGGCAAGCCCGGCCGGCTCTAGACGGTCGACGGCTTCGTTGGACAGCGACCACGTTGCGTCGAGGCGGGCGGCATGCTCGTCCGGTAGCGCCGTAGAGTCGGGCAGCAGCTCCCGTAGGCGGATGCGTCTGTCGGCGAGTTCTTGCCGGTAGCTTTCACAGCTAAGCCCTCGTTCTCGGATGTAGGCGGCAGCCTGCGCCAGGGCGATCGGTAGGTAGCCGAGGTCAGTCGCCAGCTCTGCTGCACCTTCGCGGCTCCCGGGATCGACGACCGCGCTGCGCAGGTATGCGATCGCCTCGTCCGGATGGAAGAGACCGACCGGGGTCACCGCTCGGATGTCACTGCCCCAAACATCCTCGTGGACCCGGCTGGTAACCACGGTGTAGCCGGTGGCGGACGCCGGCGGCCACCAACCGGTGGCGTCGGCCGGGTTGTCGAGGTTGTCCAACACGATCAGCCACCGTCGGTCGGTGTGCGCCAACCATGCCAACAAGCGGATGGCCGCATCGTTAGGAGATACCCCGGCTTCAGCAAGGCCAAGAACGCTCGCGGCCTCGGCGTATCGGGTCACGATCGCGTCCTGGCTCGTCGCCGTCACCCACACCAGGAAATGCAACCGCCGGCGCTCAACCAGATGGGGCACGAGCTGGGCAGCCAGCTGGGTTTTGCCCACCCCGCCCATTCCCGCTAGAACCCGCGCCCCGACCTCGGTAGTGTCCGACTTCGCCGCCGTCCGCAGGTCGACGTACAGGCGTCGGTCTTGCCGCTAGGACGCCGCTGGCGGCAACCATCCCACCTGTACGAGCTTCTTGAGCCTAGGTTGCGGACGGATCCGGCGGTCGGGCTGCTGCTGGTGTGTCCGGTGGGGGCGTTGGACGCGTTCGTCGGCCAGGCCCATGCCACGGTGCTGGGTGGTGGTGTGTCGTGAGTGGTGCGAGCCCGGCGGAGGTGGGCGCGGCGCGGTTGTTGTTGGCGCGGATGGGCATCTCGGCGGCGGACCTTGTCGAGGTACCGACGAGGCGTCCGCTGGCGCCGACGTACGCGGAGTATGTGCCGGTGGTGTCGGCGGCGGTCAGTGTGCCCGCTGCTGAGCCGGGACCGGCTGGAACCGGTCAGCCGGGGTGATCGGCGTCTTCGCATCGAGCCCCTGGTGGGGTCGGTCGGCGTTGTAGTGCAGCACGTAGGCGTCCACCGCGGCATGGGCTTCGTGCAGGCTGGTGAACGCCTCGGCGGTGTCGAGGAAGTCGGGACGCACGGTGCCGTGGAACCGTTCCACCTTGCCGTTCTGGTTCGGTGAGGCAGGCGTGGTAAGCCGGTGCGTGATGCCGTTGTGACGGCAGATCTTGTCGAACAGCACCTCACCGGTGCGGGGCCGTACTTACCGAACCGGTCGGTGATCTGCTTGCCGTTGTCGGTGATGATCTCCTCCGGGACGCCGAAGCGGGCCAGGGCCTCCGCTAGGGCCAGACACACCGCCCGGCCGGTCGCCCGCTCGACCACCTTGGCGATCACGCAATACCGGGAGGCCCGGCCTTGCGCGTGTCGCACATCAGCCGACGGAGGACAGACATCCTCCGCCAGTACGTCAGCGACGCCGACCCGACCGTGCGCCGAATCGGCGATACCGAACTTGCTCGGTTGACCGATACCGCCGCCCGCTGATCCCCAGTGACACGGACAGGCGCCCGATGGAGCCAGAGTTCCCGAGCTGGCGTGGCTTACCCGGAGGTCGCTCGTACCGGCAGCCTGCCGCCGCTTTGCGACGGGCCGCCGCGGAGATCAGCGTGGACGTTGGCGACGTAACAGCCAATCAGCGCAGCCCGTTGTGGTGTGCGGGTTGGCCAGCGCAACAGCTCGCCTTCCAGTAGCCACCGGACCGAACGCCGAACATGGCGGCCCGCGGGTGGGGCGTACTCCCACAAGCGGTTTCATTTCCTGTCTGGCGTCCGCGAACTGCTGCTGGCGTCCATGCCCACCCAGCGCTTGACGACGATCGTCCGAGTGGCCGTCGACGGGCCATCCGAATCGGTGGCACGGACCGGGACGACCGGGCAGGCATGGTCGCCGACGTCCTGATCAACCTCGACCCTGAGTACCCAGCGCTCGTGACCGGCGTCCTCGATCGGCTGCCCGACTTCTACCAGGACGTCGCCGAGGCCCAGCACGAACGCGCCAACGCCCTGTCGCGAGGCACCCGTTGACCGTACCCGCCTTCTGGCCTGTCCCGTCATCACCCTCCCGGCAGTGAATCGACCAGGAAAACCTGGTCCGCGCCACCGGTGCACGGCTCCGCCGCCGCCTCGGCTGGCACCTCCGTGTCGGTATCCCGGATGCCCAGGCACAGGTCGCTGTCGGCCGGTCGGATACGGTACGCGGCCGGCACTGAGTCGGTCGGCTCGAAACGGAACAGTTGCGGCCAGAAGTCGGTGCGGCAGTGCTGCCAGGGCTCAACCAGATACCGGCCGGGATCCTCCCGGCGGACGGTGAGACAACCCGGCCCGTGCACCGGGTGATCCCATTTGATGAAGTACAGGCCGTCCGTCACCGGCTGCAGGTACGTGTCCGGTGGGGTCGCCTCGGCGCAGGGACGCTGGACCGCCACCTCGTTGGGGTATCGGCCGGTGCGGTCGCGTCCCTCGGTGATGCAGAGCTGCGGGGCGCGGGCGGGCCGGATCTGACTTCGCCCTCCGCTCGGCAGGGCCGACGAACTTCCGCCCGGCGAGGTGGCCGCGCCGACCCCCTCTGCCGCCGCCCGTTGCTCGTCCTCGGGCCACCAGAACCAGGCGCCGACGCCGAGCGCGGCCAGCAGGATGCTCACGACCAGCAGCGTGGGCGTAGCTCCTGCGAACCGGCCCCGACGCGCCGCGCCGGATGGTCGCGCCGGAGGGTCGACCTCGTCGGAAGCGACCCCGGTCGACGGCGGGGGCGTAGCCGACGTCGCTTCGAGCGTGGCGTACGCACCGGACGCGAGCCGGTCCCGTGCCCGCAACCATGCCTCCAGCTGATCCTCCGCCCCGCAGGCGCGGACGAACGCGGCCAACACCTCCGGTCGCGGAAGGGTGGACCGGCGCAGGACGTCCGCAGCGGTGCTGCGGGCTAGCACGTCGCCGGCCGTGGCGGCACGCTGCTCCAGTTGTCGGTACGTGAGACCGGACCGGTCCTTGAGCCGGCGCAGCAGGTCGACGAACCCGGCTGGGTCGGCCGCCTCGTCCGGTCGTAGCTCCCCCATGTTCATCGCCCGATATTCTCCTGAGTCCGCCAACGGCGAGGCAAGACGCCGCCAAGCGACTGTCCGACGTGGTCGGACAAGACCCGGACAAGCCGCCCTGAGCTGCGCGGACACCGCACCGCACCGCGCATGCCATTGCCCTGGGCAGCCTGGTTCCCTAGCGTCTTCATCAGCGGCCGCCGCTGACCGGCGCAGGGCCGAGCGACCGGTACCGGTCCAGGCCCGACCACATCAAGACACGGGGAGAGGCAATGCTTGACGCTGCCCGGAATTCGGTGCCGCAGGCCGCCACGGCGGTCGAGTACGTCGGGTTGCTCCGGGACCTGCGGCGGCGATCCGGCCTGACCTATCGGGAAATCTCCCGGCGCGCCTCGGCTGCCGGGCACTGGCTGCCGCCGAGCACCCTCGCCACGATGCTGGGGCGGACCACCCTGCCCCGCGAACGGACCGTGGTGGCGCTGCTGGCCGCCTGCGGTACGCCGGCAGCGGCCATCGATCAGTGGCTCGGGCTGCGCCGTGACATCGACGTACGCCTCGGCCAGCAGACGCGATGGGACAGCGCACCGATGCTCCCAGAGCCGGCGTCCCCCGACCCGGCGCTGTTCGGCGTGAGGCTCCCGGCCGTCAACCAGGTACCGCCGCGGCGGCCGGTGACCACGACGTACCGCGCGACCCGCCCAGACGGTCGGCAGTTGCGGCTGGCGGCGATCACGCTGGCGGGCGCCCTCGCCGTCGGCGCGTACGGGGTGCTGCGGGCACGCCGACGGCTCGGACGTTCCTCCGACCGGCGTGGGTGCTCAACGAGTGGTCCGGCCGACCTGGAGCATCGCCTGGTCCCGTATCAGCGCCTTCGGTCGCTGGCGGTGCCTACACCGCCCTGAGACACACCGCTCCCCGCCCGGTCGCATGGACCAGGCGGGGAGCCCCTCACACCGGCGGCCGACTCACGGTCGCAGCCGGTTGGCGTAGACGTAAGCACCCACGGACCCGCCGGTGGCAAGACCGGCGTCCGCGTCGAAGCGGTAGTGCACGCCCAGGTAGATCCGACTCAACGCGTTCTCCCGGGCAGCCTGGTCGAAGCCCGTCATGTGCCGGATGACCCCCTTGGCGAAGGGATCGTCGGTGGTGGCATCGAAGGCGATGTCGTTGGTGCCGAAGAAGCCCTTCATCACCGCTGCCCATGCCCCGGCGAAGGTGGCGTGTCCGGAGATGTAAGCCGGGAAGGCCGGTGAGAAGGAGGTACCGTCCTCACGCTGCGACAACGGCTGCCAACCGTTGCCGATCGCAGTCTCCGGTCGCCACAGATCGATTGAGGTCAGGTATTTGGCGTCCCAGGCGGCGATGGCCGCATCGGCCAGGGCCAGGCCGACCAGGCCGAAGAGCCGGGCGTTGGCCAGAATGCCGAGCTTGCGTTGCTTCGCCACGATCTGGGTGTGTGCGAAGAGCTGACCCGGCGGTTTGTAGGTGCCATCCACATCATTGGCCCAGAAGTGCGCGAGCTGCGTCTGGTCGGCGGTACGCAGCGACGACGTCCGGCTGCCGTAATCCCGCACCTCCTGCACCTGGTTGCGGTACTCCTGCTTGCCGAGCAGATCCCGATAGTCGACCGCCCCGGCCGGCAGGCCAGGCCGGAACTGCCGGCCGGAGGTCAACGCGAACGGGGTGACCAGACCCCAGTTCGGGGTGACCGCCGGAGTATGGTCGGTCGGTCGCCACGACCCGTCGATCCCGTCAGGCTGGTACTGCCCGCCCCCGCCGGAGCCGTCGTTCGCGCGAGCCTGAAGGTTAGCGGCCGCCGCCGCGGCACCGACTGCCGTACCCCGCGTGGCTTCGGCGGAGTTCACCCCGGACGGCCGGCGAGCGGCGGCCGTGCCGAGAGCGGCCTCAAGGCTCGCCCTTCGCTGCGGGTACCGAGCAACCAGGACGTCGAACGCCGCCTGGTCGATGGCCGCATGCAGGGACGGGGCCACCACGTCCTCCATGGTGCCCGGATAGCTGACCGGCACCCGCACCCGGTAGGGGTTGCCCATGCCGGTGACCGAGACGGCGGCGTCGTGCATCGCCGCGTGCAGGATCGCCGCGTCCCGAGCAGCGGCGGTGGGTGCCGGGGCCAGGCTCCGGTAGCTGGCCAGCAGAACATCGTTCCAGTACAGGATCGGGTCGTTGACCGCGTCGACGGCCAGCGGGGTGAGCGAGATGTTGTCCAGCCGGACCGTTGAGGCCGCCTGCCCACCGAAGTGGAAGAGGAGCACCGCCTTCGGGTCACCGAACGGGGAGACGAAGTCGAAGGTGAAGCGGCGCATCGTGGCGGTGAGTGCGACGTTCTGGTCGACCGCCGAGGTGAACGGCGTGTCGACGCGGGAGACCGAGACGCGCACGTTGCGGCTGACGTCGGCGGAAGCGTCGAACTGCAACCGGTACGGCTGGGCCGCTGTCACCCCGAACTCGAAGTGCCCAACCAGGTCCTCCCAGACCGGCTTGCCGACCGTGTCGGCGGTGCGGACGAGCAGTTGCCCGACGCTGACCGTCGTACTGGTCGCGGCGAGCCGGGTCCACCAGGGTTCGGTCCTGCCGTTGTCGAACGTGCCGTTGAGGACGAGGTTGCCGGCTGCCGCGGCAGCCGGCGCGGAACGGATGAGGGCCGGGAGGGTGCTGGCGAGCACGACCGCGAGCACCACGCTGAGCAGACGACGCAGTTGCCACCCGGCGGTGGGGTGGCGCGGGCCGATCGATCGGGTCATGGAGAGCCTTTCCGGATCGGTATCGACGACGATCAGGTCGCCGCCGTAGAGTTCGGCTCACCGTAGGAACCACCGCCCTGTTCGCTGCCACCGAACAGGCTTCGGACCAGTGCCGAACACACCTCGGCGCCCGCCAATACCCGGCACGTCGATTCCGCCCGACGTTGAATCACGTCAGCGACCATGCGGCCGTGACCCGCCGAAGTGCGTTTGTCGGCGTGGCCTCGTGCTGGAGTCCGATCGACGCCCGCGCGGCGCAGGATCATCTGCGGTGCAGCACATCCGTCAGCTCGATGTGGAGGTAGATCAGCAGATCCGTGTGTCGGGACAGGGCCGGCTGCTGCAGGAACCCGCCGTCGGCCACGAGGATCGCGTCGTCCGGGGCTACGTGAACGCGTGCGGAGCCCCCGGACACCCACGACGTCGCCACCGAAAGCCAAACCGGGCAGTTGCTGCGGTACCGCGACGGGCGGCCGATCGCCCGACGGCGCTATGACCAACTGTGGGTGCGTATCGGTGAGCATCTGCCGTGGGTGTATGTGCACCGCCACGTATGTCCGTGCCACGTTGCAGGAGGTCGCACGGGCATTGGCGGCGTTGACCAGCGAGCCACACCCACTCGCGTAATCGGATGTATGCATCGGCGTCCGTCAGCCCTGCAGTGAACGGCCCCGGGTTCCTGCAAGATCCGGGGCGGTTCACAGAGCCTACGACCTTGGGATTAGAAGTTGAATCCGGCTTGTGATCCCGGATGCTTGGCGGTCCGCAGGGGTGTCTATCTGTCCAGCTAGACGCCCTTGCGGATCCTCCTCCATGGTGCTTGGAGGTGCCGAATACCGGATCCTCTGGGCTCAGATCGGGCGCACACCCACCCAGCCGGAGCAACAACCATCTCCGTTGGGAGGAAGTACCGCGGAGACACGATTGAAGTCGCAGAGGGGAAAAACCCGTGGGGAGGACACTTCGCGACCTGCGGTTTTATCGGGGCTCGGGTGCGGCTTTTCGCTGGTCGGTCGAGAGTGTCATACGGCTGTGGTCGCATGCGGCTGCCGTTGTGAGCGTGGGTGTGGTTGGAGGACATCGCGGTGGACGCCGATCAGGAAAGGGTCGATGTCAGGATCTGGGGCAAGTCTAATTAGGTGCGCTTGTCTACGAGTCAAAGCCCCCGGTCGTCGGGGATGTCACTCGACACATGGTGATCGACGGGCAGCAGCGCATGACCACAATCCAACTGATGATCGATGCCGTCCAGGCGGCAGTCGCCCAGCGTGGGCACGACCTCCTCGCTGAAGACCTCGAAGAGCTCATTCTCAACCGCTCGTCGGCCTTCAAGGGCAAGCCCGAGCGTTTCAAGCTATGGCCGTCCAAGCATGACCGACCTGCGTTCGCCCAAGCCTTGCTCCTATGTCAAGCCGCTGCCGGATGCAAGTCCGACACGGCTGGTTGCTGGGTGGACTACTGGGGGGAGCGTCTGCCGGAGCGTACCCCTGGAGTATCAGGGAGACTCCACCAACCGGCACTTCCGCTACCAGACCAGCGACCGCGAGGCAGTCTGCAGGAGTTCCGAGCGGGAGACGAAACCTGGAAGCATCGCCATCCCTGGCGACCGCTCTGACCAGACCCCCTAACGACCGCCCCACCGCCGCGGTCCCGTCGCATCGACGCACACGGTAGGCGGCTAGCTTGATCTTTGGGTCAGTCTGGCGCCGTCGGCATCAAGCCCGAGCCCGACAAGCCCACTACACACGCCTACTCGACCTCGAACTCCAGCCATGATCCCGAACGGCGGCTGCCGTAGTTGGGGAAGCCAGGACGTGAATACCCGTATCCAGACGGCGGGGGCAAGCCAGCGACGACCGTCGCGATTGGCGTGTGGGCCGGTCCGGGTGCGGGTGCGCCGGTCACATATGGTCGCTACCACAATATCGGTCTCGACAGCCTCCTGCGTCGACGTCTATCACTGGTTGGGATTTGCTCAGAAGGACTCCGCAAAGAGGAGGAAATCCTGGCCGCTCGCGGATCTTGCATTCGGTGATGCAGGGGTCTCCGGGGGAGCCGCGATCCGTCGGCTAATATGCACCGGTGAATGTCACTCGTCCTGCCATTCCGCCCTCGTGCCGTCATCATGTTTCCGGTTGAGCTGCCACCTGTCTTGGCCGGGCGGGAGAAGGAACTGTCTGTGCTGCGTACGGCCGCCGAGGCCATCGGCCAGGGCCGCGGTGCGGTGGTCTGGGTGGAGGGCGAGGCCGGCATCGGCAAGTCGTCGCTCGTCGCCGCCGCACTCGACGACGGCAGGGACGGGCCGCACACGGTGTTGTGGGGCACCGCGGACCAGTTGTCCCACCGTTTTCCGCTGCGGGTGATGCTGGACTGTCTCCAGGTGCGGGCGCGTTCGCCTGACCCTCGCCGGGCGCGGGTCGCCGAATTCCTGCGGGACCGGCGACCGGGGCTGTTCGCCGCGGACGACATCACCTACACCGCCACCGAGATGCTCGTGTCGCTGGTCGACGAATTATGCACCGAGGCCCCCACGGTGCTGGTCCTCGATGACCTGCAATGGGCCGACGAGGCCTCGCTGATGCTGTGGCACCGGCTCGCCCTGGCCGTCGACGAACTTCCGCTGCTGCTGGTCAGCGCCACCCGTCCGGTACCCGCTCGCCAGGACGTACAGACGTTGCGGGCGGCCACTCTGCGTCGCGGCGGCATTCTGGTCCCGCTCGGCGCGCTCAGCGCGGACGACGTCCGTACGGTGGTGACCGGAACGCTCGGGGTGTCGCCGGGTCCCACCCTCATCCGCCTGCTCGGGCGCGCCATGGGCAACCCGCTGTACCTGCGCGAACTGCTCGACGCCGTGACCCGGGAGCAGGCGGCCGGCGTCGCGCTGACCGGCGGGGAAATCTCCGACGACGCCTTCGAACGGGTTCCCGCCTCCTTCGCGGCTGCCCTGAGCGACCGACTGAGCGTGGTGTCGGCCCCCACCGCCCAGATGCTGCGGACCGCATCCCTGCTCGGCGGTGAGTTCGCCGTGGCCGACCTCGCCGCGCTGCTGCGCCAGACTGCGTCGGACCTGGCCGAGGGTCTTCAGGACGCAGTGGCGGCGGGCCTCGTCGTCGGCGTCGGCGACCAGCTCGCCTTCCGGCACCCGTTGATCCGCCAGGCTCTCTACGACAGCGTGCCGGCGGCGCTGCGCGCGGCGCTGCACTGCGAGGCGGCAAAGACCCTGGCTGCCGCCGGTGCCGAACCGCTGCGGGTGGCCCAGCAACTGTTGGCGGCCGGCCGCCCCGGTGACGACTGGACCCGCACCTGGGTGGTCGAAGCGGCACCGGCGCTGACCACCCGAGCCCCGGACATCGCGACCGAGCTTCTGCAACGCGAACTGGAGGCGAGCCACCCCGACCGGGCCGACCGGGCCGCCCTGACCGTCGAACTGGCCCGGGTGCTGCTCGGCGCGGGGCGGCACCCGGAGGCCGCCGACCGGGCCCGGCAGGCGCTCGCCGTGGCGACCCGGCCCGAACACCGGGCCGAGATGTCCTCGATACGGGCTCGCGCGTTGTTCAGCCAGGGTCGAAACGAGGAAGCCGTCGACGTCTTACGCGGTGCCCTCGGCAGCCCCGACGTGCCAGCGGTGTGGCGGGCCTGTCTGCTGGCCTCGCTGTCGATGTTCGAGCGGGCCAGCACCGGCGACCTGGAAACCGCCGACAGCACCGCGCGTCAGGCGCTGCGGGTCGGGGAGGAGGCCGGGGATGCTTTTGCCACCGCCTACGCGTTGACGGACCTGTGGTTGACCCACTCGGTGCGACGCGACCACGACGCCGCCCTCGCGTACGTCGATCGGGCACTGACCGTGCTGGGCGACGCGCCGGAGCACAGCGACCTGCGTACCTTCGCCTTCGACGGCCGGATCTTCACCCTGCAGAACCTGGACCGGTGGCCGGAGGCGGAGGCGACCCTGCGCCGGGCGCGTGAGCTGGGCCAACGGGTCGGTGGGGCCGGCCAGGGCACTTCGGCGCTCACCGCCGCCGTGCTGCTGTACTGGCTCGGCCGCTGGGACGACGCCCTGGCCGAACTCGAGGCCGTCGACCGGGACACCAACGGCCTGACGTACTCCGGTCTTCGGGAACGGGGACCGGCGCTGCTCTGGCACGGTGTCGGCGCTCTGATCGCCGCGCGCCGCTGTGACAGCGGCACCATGGACGACCACCTCCGGGCCGGCCTCGCGCTTCCGGTCCGGACCGTCGCCGACCGGGAGAACCGCGACTTTCTGCTTGCCGCCCGGGCGCTGGCGGCCGAGCAGGAGGGGGAGCCGGCGCGGGCGCTGGCACTGCTGTCGGAGGTCCTCGACCCCCAACCCGGCGAGATGACGCTGCTCCACCAGTGGGCGCCGGAACTGGTACGACTCGCGCTGGCGGTGGAGGACCGATCGGCGGCGCGAGCGGCCCAGCGCGCCTGCCGGGCCGAGGCGGCGGCGGAGTCCCGGGAGGGTCGGGCCGCCGCGGCGGCCCGCCGGTGCCAGGGCCTGCTCGACGGCGATCCGGCGCCGCTGCACGAGGCGGTCGGGTATTACCGGTCGGTCGGCGCGCCGGTCGAGTTGACCGGCACGCTCGAAGACCTGGCGGCGGTGCTCGCCCTGCGGGGCCAGCAGACCGAGGCGAGGAAGGTGCTCGGCGAGGCGGTCGATCGGTACGACGCCCTCGGCGCGGTGTGGGACATCCGCCGGGCCGAGGGACGGCTGCGGCGGCACGGCGTCCGTAGGGGCGTCCGTGGTCCCCGGCCCGCCCGGGCGCAGGTCGGGTGGGAGGCCCTCACCCCGACGGAGACCCGGGTGGCCGCCCTGGTGGCGCAGGGGCGCTCCACACCGGACATCGCCCGGGAGATGTATCTCTCCCGCCGTACCGTGCAGACCCACATCTCGCACGTCCTCGGCAAGCTCGGCGTACGGAGCCGGGTGGAGATCGCCCGTGAGGCGTTGCGCCGCGAGGCGGTGTCCGGCGCGGGATCCTGACCCTCGCCGCCGGGCGGGACGGTGAGTCCCCTCGGCCCAGCGGACATCAGCCAGGTGACGTAGCGGAGTCGGTGACGGCGCCGGGACCACGCGTCCGGCCGGGCAGGCGCAGGGGTAGCGGCCGGGAACCTGCCGGTTTCCGATGCGAGCCGCGCTGCCCGGGGCGATGGTGGCGACCATCGGTAGGAGGTCCGGAGCCCGGGATCGGATCTTCCGCGTCAACTGACCGATGTCCGTCAGGACCGGCGGGTCCAGCATGTGTCCGGAGGATGTCGTCGATGGGGGGACGGAGGAGTTCCGGTGATGGACCATGCCAACCACGAGCCGATCCGGGTACGGGCGTCCGGGCCGACGGGACCGGAGGACCACCGGTCGCCGGCGTACGCCGGACAGCCGTTCACGGTGCGCTGCTTCGGCGGATTCCAGCTGCACATCCCGGGGCGACGGTTGGACTGGACGAACGTGCGGCCACGGGTCCGCGCCCTGCTGCGCTTCCTGGCCGTCCACGGTGGTCGGCCGGTGCACCGGGAAGTGATCCTGGCGGCGCTCTGGCCCGAACTGCCGGTCCGCTCCGGCATCCGTAACCTGCACGTCGGCGTCTCGACGCTGCGGGCCTTCCTGGAACCGGGTGTACGGCGCGGTGCGTCCCGGTTAGTGCGGCGCGACGGCGAGTCGTACCTGCTGGCGCTGCCGCCCACCGCGCACTGCGACGTGCGTTCGTTCGACGAGGCGATCACGGCCTGGCGTCGCACCGCCGGTACGGGACAGCGCGGCGCTGCGGCTGCCGCACTGCGGGAAGCCCTCGCCCAGTACACAGGTGACCTGTTGCCGGAGGAGGGGCCGGCCGAGTGGATCGTCGCCGAGCGCGACCGCTACCGCACGCTGGCCGCCGAGTCGGCGGCGACGTTGGCCGCGCTCGAACTGGAAGCGGAGCGACCCGCCGCGGCAGTCGCGGCCGCTCGGCGCGGACTGGAGATCGACGGATTCCGGGACGACGCCTGGCGGGTGCTGGCCGAGGCGCATCAGCGCTCCGGTGACATGGCGGCGGCAGCGCGGGCCTGTAGCGCGTACGACCAGGTGTTGCGGACGCTCGGGGTGCCCGGGCCGGTGCGGGCGGCGTGAGCGCGGTCAGGGACGCCGGAAGACCTCCACCTCGCCGATCGCCGTACGGCGGCCGGGCGCGCTGCCGTAGCTGTCGCGGACGGTCAGCCGTAGCCGCACCACGTCGTTGACGACCCAGTGGAAGGTCTGCGGACCGGCCTGATCGGTGAGCCGCAGCGTCGTGCTCTCCGAACTCCGGCTGGTCCAGGCGGTCAGTTCCAGTTCCGCCGGCCGGGCCTGCCGAAGGAACTCGTCGCGTTGCGCCGACACCCCCGGATGGATGATCAGGTCGAGTAGCCGGAACGGGTCGGCGAAGGTGAGTTCCACGTACTCGTCGCGTCCCGCGCCGCCCGTGGCAGGAGCCCAGTGACTGTTGCTGATCCCGTCCGCGACGAGCTCGGGTGGGTGGTCGGCCGCATGACTGGACGCGCTCACCGACACCGGACTCGCCGGCTGCGGATCGGCGAGCCGGTCCCGAATCGCGTCGCTGGCCCGGCTGCCGAGCCGCACCGCGCCGTAGCCGAGACCGGCGAGCAGGGCGGCGGCGAGCAGCACGGCGCCGACCCGGCGCACCAGGCCCCATCCGCCCGACCGGGGCCGGACCAGCCAGCGTGCCGCACGCAGCAGGGCCCGGCCGAGCCGGCGCCACCAGGAGACCCGGACGGCGGGTCCGGGCGCGGTGCCGAGGGCTGTGCCGCACCGCCGGCAGAACCTCCGCTCCGTTGGGTTGCCGGTCGCGCAGGCCGGACAGACGACATCGCCGGAGCCGTCCTCCGTTCCGGGCGGATGCTGCCGTACCACGGGTCGGCGGGCCCGCGGGCGAGCCGGCTGGACCGCGCTGATCGCCCCGTCCGGCGGATCGGCGGTTACCGGGTGTGCCTGGTCGTCGGCGCTGTCGGCCAGCGCGTGGTCGCCGGCGCTGTCGGCTGCCGGCGGCGCCGCACGGGCCAGCCCGGTCGCCCGCGTGCCCATCGCAGGATCCGTCTCCGCGCCCGGGGACGGGACGGAGTGGATCGGGGCCGCCGCTGTGGGCGCAGCGGCACCATCCTCGGCCTGCTCCCAGCCGAGGAAAGACCCGCAGACCGCGCAGAAGGCACCGCCCGGCTCGGCCGGTGCACACCGCTCACAGCGCTGCATTGTCGCCGCCCTCCGGCTTCTCGTCACCCTCGACGACCACCCGGAGCACGCAGGGCACGTGCGCCGGCCGGTTCGCCTCCACCAAAGCTCGTAGCCGCGCCGACGGAACCAGCCCGGGATCGGACACTCGCACCGTCACCGTCAGGGCGGGCACCGCGGAGCCAGGAAGCGGTCCCCCCGGGGTCGACGACCAGGCCGCACCGCCGCTCTCGTTGATCTCCGGCCACACCCCGAAAACCGTCCGTACCTGCTCCGCCAGGCCCCGTGCGGTGCCGCGCATCCGGTGCAGCGCCACCGCGTTGGCGACCGCCGTGCGACGCTGCTCCAGCGTCCATCCCGGCGCGGTCTCGGCCGCCACCCAACTGGCGAGCCAGTCGACGAAGTCGTGCGGGGCCAGCCGCGGATCCAGGTAGGCGGCGAGGTTGTCCAGCGTCGAGTGCACCGGAGCCAACACCTCGTCGAACGCGGCGAGCAGCCGGCCGGTCAACTCGTCCGTGCCGTAGATCGCCGGTAGCCGCCGACCGAACGGCTGTGGCGTGCCGAGGCCCGCCAACGCGCCCCGCATCAGACGCTCCCTTCTCCGTCCGCGTCGACTTCAGCGTTCCTCGACCCGGACCTGGTGCTCGTAGGAGAAGACCAGCGCATGCCGGTCCAGTTCGACCCGTGGTGTCGCCGCGCCGCGCTGCCCGGTGATCGGGTCGGCGGGAAACAGCAGCACCTCTTCCACCAGCGCGACACCGGTCAACCGCTGGAGCACCCCGAAGAGTTCACCGGACTGCACCGGCCGACCGAACGGCCAGCCCGACCCGTCCGGCCCGCCGCGCAGCGGGTTGAGGTAGCCGTACAGCGCGTCGAGGGCGGCGGCACGCAGCCGCTCGGCGGATGCGCCGGGCCGGGCGGTCAGCCGGGCGGCCACCGTGACTCCCTGGTAGAAGGGCGGTTCCACGACCAGCCGTACCCCGATGGGTCGGCGGGCGTCCAGGTGCTCGGCGACGGTGGCGAGCATGTCGTCGGGTGGGATCAACTGCTCGAAGCGGAGCCGTTCGCCGCTGTCCGCGACCGCCTCGGGCACGACGAGGACGCGTACGCCGCCGGCATCGGCGCCGTCTCCGGCGGACAGGCACCGGATCCGGGCCGCCGCCGGCACCGCCTGCCCGGCGATGAGTTCGTAGTCGCGGGCGGTCACCGCCCGGTCCTGGGCCCGCAACTGCACCGGACCTCGCTGCCGGGCGCTCTGCACCGACTCGCCGTCCACCCCGCCGGCGGCGGCCTCCCGGTTCTCCACCCGGCTGACGTACGGCACCGAGCTGCGCAGGGTGGAGATCGCTCCCCGGGCCACGTTGCCGCGTCGCCCGCCTCCGGTGCGGTACCGGCGCACCCGCAACCGGGTGCCGTTCGGCGGCACCGCGCCGTACCGGCGCAGCGAACCGTCAGGCTCGCGGACCGCGGGCCCGAACGCCACCTCGCCGGTGCTCCGGTCCACCGTCACGCACCGGTCGTCCGGGCCGGTGGCACCGAACGCGTCCACTTCGGCCCACTCCTGCCAGCCGGTGCCGTCGGAGACCTCGACCACGAACGGTTCGTCGTCGGGGATCACCGGTGGCCGGGCCACCCGGAAGCGTTGGCCGGACACCCCCTCGGACTCGCCGAGGAACTCCTCGGTCACCGTCTCGGCGTGCACCGCGGTGACCGTGCCGCCGAGGGTGAAGGCGGACGCGGCCCGGATCGTCGGTGACGCGGAGTAGAACGGTTGGCCCGCTTCCGCGGCCACCAGCCGGCACCGCAGCCAGCCCGCCCGCTGACCGCCGACGACGGAGGCGGTGTGTCCGGCCGGTACGTGCAGCACGACGTCGCCGGGTCGGTTGAGTCCGCCGGTGGAGTCGCTGTCGACCTCGCACGCGACCCAGCCGGCGCCGTCCCATGCCTCCCAGCGCAGCGGCGGCTGCCGGGGGTCGACGCCGATGCCCTCCACCCGGCTCTCCAGCCGCAGCACCACCGCACAGGACGGGACCGCCGTGTCCAGGCCGAGCAGCAGGGCGTCGCCGACCGTGGGCGGTGTGGTGAAACAGGGCACGTCCCGGCCGCCGAGCACCTGGTCGGTGCGGTCGGCTCCCGGGCCGTCGGCGGGGTGGACCCGGAGGTGGGTCAGTTCGCACGGCACGATCGCCAGGTCGCTGACGGTGCCGAAGACGATGGCCTCCTCGGTTTCGGTACGGACCGTGCCGGCTTCGGTGCCGGCGCGCAGCAGCACCGTCTCGGGCTGCGGAGCGGCGAGCCAGAAGGTGAGGTCGACCCGGGCGGCGGTCGGCGGGTAGAGGCGGACGCCGATCAGGTCGAGGAACGCGAGGTAGTTCTTCTCCGGCACCCGGTTCAGCCGGTACAACAGCTCGTCCGTCATCTGGGCGAACGCCTCGATCAGGGTGACCCCCGGGTCGGAGACGTTGTGGTCGGTCCACTCCGGGCAGCGTTGCTGGATGAAGCGTTTGGCGTCGTCGACGAGCTGCTGGAAGCGGCGGTCGTCGAGGTTGGGCGCGGGTAGGGCCATCAGTAGATCTCCGCCTCGGGGCTGTCGTACGACGGGATCACGTAGAACGGGAACACCAGGTTGCGGGGATCGTTGGTGCCCCGGACGAGGTAGCGGATATCGATGTAGAGGGTGCCCTCGGCCTCCTCGTCGAAGCCCACGAGCACGTCGGTGACCTCGATGCGAGGCTCCCAGCGGTCCAGCGCGGCCCGCACCTCGAAGGCGATCTGCCCAGCGGTGTTCTCGTCGGCTGGCGCAAAGACGTAGTCATGCACCGCACAGCCGAACTCGGGACGCATCGGCCGTTCGCCTGGTGCGGTACCGAGGATCAGCCGGATCGCCTCGACGATCTCCCGCTCCCGGCTGACCAGGGCGATGCCGCCGCGGGCGTCGACCCGCAGCGGGAACGCCCAACCGGCGCCGATGAACTGCTCCGCCATGGGGGTCAGCCCCCGACGAAGACGTTGGCGGCGCCGGTCAGGATCGTCGCCGAGCAGGTCGTCCGGTCACCCACCCGGGCGGCCGGGAAACCACCGATCAGCACCTGCCCCGACGGCGGTGGCGGGCCGGGCAGCACGACGTTCCCCGGCCCGAGCCCCAGGTGTGCCGGTGGGACCGGGCAGGTGCAGACGGTGCCGACGACGGCGGCCGGCCGACCACCGATCAGGACGCTGCCGACGCCGAGTGTCGGACCACCGCCGGGTGTCGCCGGGGCGACGCCCGGCGGGCCGACGGTGCCGGTGGGCGCGCCGTGACCGACCCTGTCCCCGATCCGGGCTGCTGGTGGCATTGCCTCTGTCCTTCCTGCTCAGTTGATCCGTACGACCTTGCCGGAGATCGCCACGTTGGCGCCGGTGAGTTTCAGCTCGCCGAGTCCGGCGTCCACGGACACGCCCCTGCCCGTGACCGAGACGGGTCCGCGTGACTCGACCGAGACACCGTCGGCCCCCTGGACGGTGACCTCGGTCTTCGCCTCGATCACCACGCTTCCGTCGCTGCGGACCAGCACCGAGGTGCCGGCCCGGTCAAGGTGCAGCAGCAACTTCTCGGCACCCTTCTCGGTACGCAGCCGTACCCCCTGGGTGGCGCTGGTGGTGGGACCGTCGAGCAACTCGACCCAGTTGCCGGTGCTGCCGCGACCGGTCCGGCGTTGTCGGGAGGCGAACGACAGCCGGTTCACCGAGCCGCTCGTCGGGTCGACCAGCGGACCGTCGTGCTCCGACGGCTTGGCGACGCCGTTGTACAGGCCGCCGATCACGTACGGCCGGTCCAGCAGGCCCTGCTCGAACCCGACCAGCACCTCGTCGCCGGCCTCCGGGCAGACGACGCCGCCGCCCTGGCCGCTGCCCACCTGCACCGTGCGGACCCAGTCGGTCTCGTAGTCGAGGTCCAGCCACGGGAACTGGAGTTTGACCCAGGCCCGGTCCAGACGTTCCGGGTGCTTGCCGTCCAGCCCGGCCTTGACGTTGGTGACCACGCCGATGGCCAGACCCGGCATCCGCGCCGACCGGGCCGGGGCCAGGACGCCGGCGGCCAGCCCGGTCAGCGAGCGGTCCTGACCGCCGCTGACGGTCAGCCAGGTCTCGTAGAAGCGGGCCGGGCCGAACACGTGGCGGCTGGCGGTCACGGTGTACTTGCCGGCGAACGGTCGCCCCACCCCGGTGAGCGCGAACGGCACACCGGCCCGCAGCCGTGGGTTGCCCCGGACCGCCACCTCGAGTTCGGCGAAGCCGACCGCCACCTGGGCGGCGAGGGCCCGGGACACCGTGTCGACCTCGGCCTGGGTCTCGTACGGCACGTCGGCGACCAGCATCGTGGACCTGCCGAACCCGGCGGCCAGCTTGCCGGCGGTCACCCCCGGAAGCTGCACCTCGGCGCTGTCACGTACCGGGGCGCGGCCCACCAGTGGTTGACAGGTGCGGCGGTCCCATCCCCGTACCTCCACGTCGGTGAACTGGCCGACCGAGGTGACGGTGGCGCGCATGGAGAGGACGTTCCCGTCCACCTCGGCCACGAAGTCGTTGCGCTCGGCGGTCGCCTGCGGGCCCGGCGCGGCGGCGGCGTGGACGGGGCGGCGGAACTCGAATTTGCCGTCGACCATCGCCACCTCGGCGTCGTTGTCGGCGGCGAGCATCCGGAGGAACTCCCAGTCGCTGACGTTGGGTTGCGACACCATCTCGTAGACCACGGTGGTGGGGTCCAACCGGCCCAGCGGCAGGCCCGCCTTGGTGGCGAGTCTGCGCGCGATGTCGGAGGCGGTCTGGTTGCGGTAGCTGACGACCCGCCGTCCGCGCCGCAGCCGGTGCGACAGGTCCGAGGCCCGGATGATGGTGTAGGTGCCGGTGCCGTCGAACTCCGACTCGACGGTGACCACCTCTCCGGTGAACAGCCTCGTCTCACCGTTGCGGTCACCGGCGCGTACCGCCACGGTCAGCGTCCGGCCGATCGTGATCCCGGTCTTCTCCAGCATCAGCGCGCCAGGGTCGCGGTAGCGCAGGGTGGCCACCGCCGGGTGTTCGGTGCCGTCCTCCACGCAGCCGTACACCAGCTCGTCCGGCCACGGGTCGGGGAGTGTCGCCGGCACGCCGACCTTGAGTAGATTGGTGAGGTTTCCCGTGGACATCCGGCCTACCTCCCGTCGCCTGTGGAGCCGACCCGGTCGGGCGTTGCGGCGCCTGGGTACGCCTCGGCCGGAAACTCGTCGGCGGCGGGCAGCAGCAGCTCGGTGCCGGGGGACAGCCGGGTCGGGTCGTCGATGTCGTTGACCTCGGCGATGGCCCGCCACACGGTCGGGTCGCCGTACTCCCGGTGGGCCAGCAGCGGCAGCGAGTCGCCGTCGACCACCCGGTGGACCCGTCGTGTGCGGTGCCCGCCGGAGGTGGGGTTCTGCCGGGGTTTGGTGCCGCCGACCTCGGTCAGGTTCAGGTCGCAGGTCGCCCGTAACGGGGTGCCGGAGCTGTCGAACAGCGTGTACGTGGCGGTGACCTGGCTGACGTAGGAGTAGAACGAGACGGTCTGGAACTGGCCCCAGGTGAACTTCACCCACGGTGGTGACGGCGCGTCGGCCGCGATGCTCGTCGTCGTGGGTGTGCAGCAGGTCAACAACGTCTCGACCCGCTGCTGCACGGTGCGGCTGTGCGTGTCGGTCACGTCGAGGAACACGGTCAGCGTGAGGCTGCGCGGCTCCGAGCCGCTGAACTCCGCGATCCCGACCTGTTCCGCGCCGCGCACCACGTGGGGGATCCAGGAGGCCGACTTGGTCAGCGTGAGCTGGCTCGGGTTGAACATGAAGTCGATCGGGCCGCCGAGTGGACCGCCGGGGCGGTTTCCGCCGTTCGGCGGCGGGTGGTAGCGCTGGAGGAACGCGGAGACCTTGCCGGTCGGCCTGGGCACTCAACCCACCTCCAGGAAACCGTGGTACGCCAGTTCGATGCTCTCCGTCGCCACCTGCGATTGGGTGGGGTCGAAGGACGGGCCGGTCCAGCGGACGAGTACGACGTCGGCGAGGCCCCACTGCACGAGGACGGCCCGGTCGGGCCGTAGCGCCGCGATCTGGGCGGTGCCCCGCTTGATGCCCTGCGGGAGTGCGGTGAGCAGCCGGGCCACCTTTGCCGTGTCCGGGATCAGCGGCCGGGTCAGCGTGACGTTGGTGTAGCGCACTCGGGACGGCAGCTGCCAGACGAACCCGTTGCTGCCGCCCTCCTGGTGTTGCTCCACCTCGACCTCGCAGCCGAGTCCGTCACACGAGTTCCAGTCACCGAGGTTGATTCCGTCGACCTGGAGCCGGAAGTGGACGCTGGTGCCGGGGTCGGGGCCGGTCATCGCCGACCGTCCAGCCATCGGTCGCTGCGTTCGCGCCCGGTCCGCAGTTCGGCCCGCAGCAGCCGGGAGATCGGTTCGATCAGGCGGTGCGCGAGTTCGTCGAGGGCCCGGCGGTCGAGGTGGTGGAACTGTTCCGCACTCGCCCGGTCCTCGCGTCCCGACCGGTGCTCCGGGCCGGTGTGGCGGTCCGCGCCGCCGGAGGTCGAGGCTGAGCCGGCGCTGCGGTGGGCTGTTCGGGTGGTGGTCGCCGCGCCGGCCGGCGTCGACCGCTGCACCTGGCGGGCTGGCACCGAGTTCGTCGGTGGCACCGTGGTGGTGTTGCCGGGGTGGCCGGTCGAGGCGCGCTGGACCGGCAGTCCGGGCCGCTCCGGCCGCTCGGGGGTGGCGTTCCGGACGTGGTTCGTGGCGGCGGTCTGGGTGGCGCTGGTCAGCGGCGGGCGCACCCGTGCCGCCGGTTGCGGTAGTCGCGCTGCTGGGGGCGGCGGAGGCGCCGACACCGGCCTGGTGGCGGTGGGCACCGGCCCGGTGGCGGCCGGTGCCAGCTGGATCGCTCCGGAGACCTGCCGGGGGCGTGGCTGGGCCCGGCGGTGGGGGGTCGGCCGATCCAGCGGACCGGGGGAAGCTGTTGGGGGTCTGGTCATACTGGACACCTCGTTGGCATTGGCCAGGGTCGGGTTCGTCGTGGTGGTCGGCGGCAAGGATCCGCTGTCGGACGGCCGGATCCAGTGGATCGGCACCGTCGCCGCGCGACCGTCGGCAGCCGTCGCCCCGGGGGCGGCGTACTGCGGTCCTGTCGCCCCGGGGACGGCGTACTGCGGTCCTGTCGCCCCGGGGACGGCGTACTGCGGTCCTGTCGCCCCGGGGGTGGCGTGCTGCGGTGCCGTCGTCGCGGTGCTGGCCCGTCGCAGGATCGGCGTCACGGGTCGCTCGCCGAGCAGCGGCACCCGGCCCGCTCGCCCGGCTGGTTCGGTCGCGGTGGCGTCCGCTGGTCGGGCGGCCCGGTCCGTTCGTGTCGGGTCCGGATCGGCAGCCGTCGGCCGTGGTGGCACCGCCGCCGACGGCGGCACGGGAGGCTGCGGTCGAGTGACCGGCATCTCCGGTCGCTCGGTGTGGGTGTGCGGTGCGACGGCGCGTTGCACCGGACGGGTTGCCGGGTCCGCGGCGCTGGACCGGGTGGAGTCGGTGGCCGTACCGCCGGTGTGGGTGGTGGTGCCGTCCGGGCGAGTCGTGGCCGTGCCGCCGGGCGCATCCGCCGGTGGGCCGGGCCGGTCGGCGACGCCGCCGAAGCGGGGCGACGGATCGGTGGCCGGGCGCGGTTGGACCGTCGGGGCCGGGTCAGGGGTGGCAGTCGACCGGGGCCGGGCCACCGTGCGCGGCTGGACGTCCGGATCGAGTGGTGCCCCGAGGCCGGGCCGCGCGGTGGGTCGGTGCGACGACGGGCCATCCGATTTCACCGGGGCGGTCTCCGGTGCACCGGGAGGGGCCCTGTCCACCGGTACGGCGTCCGGCGTTCGTGGGTGGGCCAGCGTACGTGCGGGTGGGGTGTCACCGGGTGCCGATGCGTGCGGTGCCGGGGTGCCCGTGGGCGACGAGTCCGGGTGCTGGGCCGACGCGGAGCGTTGCACCACCGCCCGGGTCTCGCCGCTCGCGCCGGGCGTCCCGGCGGCGGGCCCCGCAGGGGCGGTCCGGGGCGGTGGAGGTTTGGGGGTCGGCCGGGGTACGGACGGGACCGCCGCCGGGGCGTCCGGTTCGGGGGCGGGCATCACGATGGGCTTGCCGAGACCGAGTCGTGGCGGGGCGGCGGTGCGTCGCCGCGCCGGTGGCGCTGGTCTGACCGGGGGTGCTGTTCCGGCGCTGGGCGTTGGGCCGTGCTGGGTCGGCCCGGCCGGGGGCGGGGTGACCAGGGAGGGGACGACCGTGGCGGGTTCGGCCGTCGGCGCGACGGCGGGGGAGGTGGGGGCCTTCTGGGCACTGCGGGCACCGGTGGCCGCCGAGCTGGTCTGGACGGTGGGGACCGGCATCCGGGTGGCGGTGGGACCGCTGGGCGCGGGTAGCCGGGCGGGCAGTCGGCGCGGCGGTACGGCGACCCGGGCGAGGGTCAGCGGGGTGCCGGCTCGACGGGCGGGGGAGGGACGTACCGCTCGGGGCGCGACGCCAGCCGCCGTCGGCGTGGCGCGGCTGGCGACGGACGGCCCACCCCCGGTTGCCGACCTTCCGCTTTTCGCTGGTCCGCCCCGGCTCGCCGGTTCGCCCCCGGTCGGCGGTCCGCTTGCGGTTGCCGGTACGGCTCCGGTTGGCGTCGCGGCGTCGGCGCCGGACGGTTCACGCGGAGCCGGGAGGACCGCCGAGTCGGGGTCGGTCGACGGGGCGGCTCGGCGTTGCACCGGCAGGTCGTGCCGTGTTGGTGCCGCCTGCGGCGCGGAGACCGGACGGAGCAGGTCGTGCGCTGTTCCGCCGGGCGCGTCGGGGCTGACCAGATGCCCCAACGGTCGCCGGAGGGCGGGATCCTGCCGGGTGGCCAGCCGGTTCGGGAACCCCAGCGGGTCGCTGATCGACACGTCGGCTCCGGCGAGCAGCGGCGTCATCGGAGGCACCCGCCGCCAGCCCGGCTCGGCGTTCGTTCGACGCGGCTCGTCGACCGGACCCGGAGCCGCACCGGCCGACCTGTCTGCTCCGCGCCATCGTCGGAGCAGGTCGCGTACGCCCATCGCCGATCACCGGCCTTCGTTGACGCGGGTGTTGATGGCGGCGATCTCCGCGACGTAGCGCCGCCGTTCGTCGTGGCGCAGGTCGAGGATCTCGTCCTGGGACCAGTGGAAGTGATAGGCGACGTACGCGACCTCCTCGTAGAGTCGGTCGGCCGCGTACGTCACGATTCCCCCAGGCGACCACCGGCGAGGTCCACCTCGAAGGCCGAGTCGCAGTGCGGGCAGGTGACCGCCGCGCGGCTGTGTCCCTCCGCGTTGATCCGCCGGTAGAAGTCCTGGAGGAACGCCAGGTCCGAGGCGAAGAGCCGTTCCACCTGCTCGACCCGTACGTCGGTGATCGTGCCGAGCCGGGTGATGACCATGCTGAGCAGCACCACCGACAGGTAGGCGGGGTTGTCCTTGACCCGCAGGTCGATGAGCGGAGCGAGTTCGTCGCGGGCGGTGGCCAGCCGCATGCTGCCGTCCCGGTGGAGGGCGCCCGCCTCGTCGACGTACCCCCGGGGAAGTTCGAAGGAGAACTCGGTCTGCAGCCTTGGCGGCCCGGACGGGACGCCCCGTCCGGCCGGTGCGTCCCCGACGGCCGGCTCCGGGCTCTCCGGCAGCTCGTCCAGGGCGGTGTGCGAAACCGTACGTCGCCTCATCGGTCTCGCGGTGTGGTGGAGCAGCGGCGTCACCAGCCGCTGCGGACGTCAGGAACTCTTGATCTCCTCGAAGACGATCGTGATCTTCTCGGTGGCCGGGGAGGTGTCACCGGCCTTCAGGCTCGGGCCTTCCCACCTGCTCACCCAGGCGTTGCTGAGATCCCACCGGCGTTGTTCGGTGTTCTCCGAGTTCACGACGATGACGCTGATGTTCTGCCGGGCCGCGTTGATCGCACCCTTCTCGTAGGTGTCCTTGATCCACTCGGTGAACGCGCTGCTCTTGTCCAGGCCGCGGGTGATGGTCACCTCGCCGCCTTTGCGTGCCCCGGGGATCTTGCGCAGGATGTACTCCCCGGTCGGGGTGACCTGGGTGACCTCGATCGCGTCGAGTTCCACGGTGAGGCCGCTGACCTCCTGCACCGACTCGACGCGGGTCTTGCCCAGTTCCACCTGGAATCGGTGGGTCACGAAGGTGTCGCCGGTGTCCGCCATCGCTGGCTACCGTCCTTTCGTTGTCGTCGCCACCTCGACGTCCACTGCGGATCGTCGGCGGGTCATTCCGAGACGAGGCTGGTGCTGTCGGAGTACTGGGACAGCCGGAAGACGACGAACTCGGCCGGCTTCACCGGGCAGACCCCGATCTCGCAGACCACCCGGCCCTGGTCGATCGACTCCGGCGGATTGGTCTCCCGGTCGCACTTGACGTAGAAGGCCGCGGCGGCGGTGCTGCCGAACAGCGCCCCGCCGCGCCACTGCTCGGTGAGGAACGCGGCGATGTTGCGCCGGATGGTGCCCCACAACCGTTCGTCGTTCGGCTCGAAGACCGCCCACTGGGTGCCGAGCAGGATCGACTCCTCCAGGTAGTTGAACAGCCGACGGACGTTGACGTAGCGCCAGGCGGGGTCCGAGGAGAGGGTCCGGGCGCCCCAGACCCGGATGCCCCGACCGGGGAAGGCGCGGATGCAGTTCACCCCCACCGGGTTGAGCAGGTCCTGTTCGCCCTTCGTCACGGTGTTCTGCACCTCGATGACGCCGCGGAGCACGTCGTTCGCCGGTGCCTTGTGGACCCCGCGTTCGGCGTCGGTGCGCGACCACAGCCCCGCGACGTGCCCGCTCGGCGGCATGAACCGGTGCAGCCCGGTCGCCGGGTCGAACACCTTGATCCAGGGGTAGTAGAGGGCGGCGAACCGGGAGTCGTAACCCGCCTCGTCCTGCCGCCAGGAGAGCACCTGCCGGGCGGTCAGCTCCGGCGGCGGGTCGAGCAGCGCCATCCGGTCGCCCATCTGTTCGCAGTGCGAGATGACCGCCAACTGGACCGCCTTGACGTCGTCGAGACCGATCCGCCCCTGCTGGTATGCGCTCATCAGGTCGGGCACCGCGACCATGGTGATCTCGTCGATCGCCTCCAGGCCGCCGAAGCCGGTACGGGCGTCGGCGTCGCCGACGTAGTCGTCGGCGGAGACCCGGGCGGGCAGGCCGACGTCGTCGGTCGGTGCCAGCGGTACGCTCACCGACTGCTTCGCCGGTCGGGCCAGCGCGTTCGCCGGCGCCGCCTCCTCGATCGCGATCAGCTTGGACCGCTCCCGCACCTGGTTGACCACGTACGCCTTGGTGTTCTTCTTCGCGGAGACGTCGAACGTCTCCCGCTCCGCGCCGTTGTGCCGGACCACCAGCCGGAACCGGTCCTCCGGCACGCCCTCGCCCTCGACGTCGGTCACCTCGACCGTGATCTCACCGGCGTTGCCGGCGGCGGGCAGTGCCGTGACGGTGAAGGTGCCGAGTGACACCGGCGGTCCGGCCACCGCCCGGCCCGCCGTGCCCCCGCCGGCCGGGGTCTCCGCGGTACCCACCCGGACGACGTAGCAGACGCCGCCGCCGTTGGCGAAGTAGCCGTACACCGCCTGGGCCAGGTAGGCGCCCTCGACCATCTCCCCGAACGTCTGGACGAACTGGCTCCAGTTGGTCACCAGGGTCGGGGTGTGCAACGGCCCCCGGGCGGCGAAGCCCACGAAGGCGGCCACCGCGGTACCCACCCCCTCGATCGGGCGTGAGCCGCTCGGCACCTCCTCCACGTACACCCCGGGTGACAGGTACGACGGCATGACAGACTCCCTCGAGCAGGACGGTGATCCGTAGAGAGAAGTCTGGGTCGGCGGCAGAACGGCGACCATGACCCGACGGGCGGGCACCCGGGAAGCCGCGCCTACCCGAAAAGGCAGTCGTGCGCGGGTGCGTCAAATGGCGGATGTCTGGCCGGCCGCCGGGCGGCAGGCTCCGCGTACCCGAGGGACACCTCAACCGTCTCCGCCGCGCTCGCGGCCCGGATCCCGGAGTGGTCGGATAACCATGCCCAGGCAGCAGAGTGGCGCCGAGATCGTGTTGGAACCGGCCGCCCGACGGTTCGCCGAGGCGACCGTGGACCCTCCGTATCTGCACCAGTTGGGACCGCAGCGGGGTCGGCTCGTCCTCGACACGCTCCAGTCCGGCAACGCCGCCCGGCCGGATGCCGATGTCCAGGACCGGACCGTGCTCGTCGCGTCGGGCCGCGAGGTGCGACTGCGGATCGTCCGGCCGGCGGGTGCCATCGGTCGCCTGCCGGTGGTCCTCTACCTGCACGGTGCCGGCTGGGTCTTCGGCAGCGGCCACACCCACGACCGGCTGGTCCGGGAGCTGGCCGTGGGCACCGGTGCCGCCGTGGTCTTCCCGCACTACAGCCGCTCACCCGAGGCGCGTTATCCGGTGGCGATCGAGGAGTGCTACGCGGTGCTGTGCTGGCTCGCCGGGCACGGCGCGGCCGACCTGGACGGTGGGCGGATCGCGATGGCCGGTGACTCGACGGGGGCCAACCTGGTCGCGGCGGTGACGCTGCTTGCGAAACGGCACGCCGCCACGCGTCCGGCCGCGCAGGTGCTCTTCTATCCGGTCGCCGACGCCCGGTTCGACACCGCCTCCTACCAGCTGTTCGCCGAGGGGTTCCACCTGCGCCGGGACACGATGCGCTGGTACTGGGACCAGTACGCGCCGCAGCAGGCGGCCCGGTCCGAGATCACCGCCTCGCCGCTGCGGGCGGATCTCGGGCAGCTCTCCGGGCTGCCGCCGGCACTGGTCATCACCGCCGAGGCCGACGTGGTGCGCGACGAGGGCGAGGCGTACGCCCACCGGCTGCGGGCGGCCGGCGTTCCGGTCTCGGCCGCCCGGTACCAGGGGATCATCCACGACTTCGTGATGCTCGACGCGTTGCGCGGCACCGAGGCGGCCGAGGCGGCCATCAACCAGGCGATCACTTTCCTGAAACGGGCGCTGCGGGTGGCTTGACCCCGGTCGTCGTCTGGACCTCGCCGCGACACCGCCAACGTTCCCGGACACCGCACTAGAAGTCGAGGGCGTACGGATCCCGAGGGCCCGTGCCACGGGTCACCGGCGCTGCCGCGGTACCCCGCGCCAGCTCCTCACACGTCCGGGTGGCCTCCTCGAAGCGGGCGAGATCCTTGGTGATCATGTCGTAGGCGGACGTGCCGTCGGGACGACGTGCCGGGATCATGTAGTCGAGGTGATCACGACCCATCCCGACGTAGCGGACACCGGAGCGGACCGCCTCCTGCACGGCGTGCAGGAAGTGCAGGTCGCGCCACTCCGCGAACAGCTTCCCTTGCTCCGCCGTGCTGGCCGTGGACATGCCCGCCAGGTCTTCCTTCTCGTCCTTCTCCAGCTTCTCGTCGGTGTTGACCCTGAGGAGGAGCACCTTGACGAGTTCCGCGCAGAACTGGCGGAGCGCGGGCAGGACATCCTGACCGGCCGGGGAGCTGAGAGCGTCGCCCAGATAGCCGTCCACGGTTAGCTGGTTGATGAACTGGTCGAGCTTGTCGCGGTTCGGCTCGATCGCCGCCTTCAGCGCCTTCGTCGCGTCCCGCGACTCTTTGCTCTTGGCCAGGCCGATGAGCGTCGGCTCGTTGACGACGTCGAGGCCGTACCCCCAGGCGATCTTGAGGTAGCGCTGGTACGGCTGTCCAGCGTACTCACCGGAGTCGCTCTTGAGTTCGTCGATACGCCCGACGCCGTTGAGGTAGGGCAGCAATCCGGTCAGCGCGTCGCCCATCTTCGGATACAGGGACTCCGCGCCGAATCTGCGCTTGTCGGACTCCCCTTCGATGCCGAACTGGGCGAAGCGGAGCGTGTTCTCCTTCTTGTACGCCGCCTTCATCGCCGAGCCCGATCGCAGTTTGTCGACCGCGAACGGCTCGTACTTGAAGCTTTTCGACCCGAGCGCCCCGACGGCCCGCAGGATCTCGTCAAGCGTGACCTTGGTGTGGTCCTCGCCGATGAGGTTGGTGGTGCCGGGAGGTCGGAAGCGCACCCAGGTGTTGGGGCTCGTCGAGTCGGCGGGGAGGTTGCCGATGTAGTCGCTGCGGCCGGCGGCGTGGTCCCTGAACTCGTCGAGGTCCTCGTAGCGGTGCACCAGCTCGTCGCTGGCCAGCGCCCGCATCTGTGGGTTGAGGCCGGCTTCGTCCGGATCGACCCGCGTGCCGTCCACCCACGCCCAGCGTTGCACCGGCACGGGGGATCCACCACCCGGGCCGGCCGGACTCCGTGCCTCCGGCGCACACTGCACGGTTCTCCCGTCGCCACCCACGGCCTCGGTCCCGGATTGCGGGTGCGGCGCCGCCAGCGCTCGGGTGGCGTTCGCCTCCGCCGCCCGCTCGTACGCGTCGCCCGGGTCGGAGACCCGCAGGCCGTGGCCCACGTCGGTGCCGGCGACCGGGCCGGAACGTTGCTGGATGACGTGGGTGAGCTCGTGGGCCAGGGTGTGCCGGTCGCCGCCACCCTGGCCGATCACTACATGGCTGCCCGAGGTGTACGCCCGCGCGCCGATCTCGGCCGCCGAGCGTTGGGCGAGTGCGTCGGTGTGCAGGCGTACGTCGGAGAAGTCGGCACCCAGGCGGGCCTCCATGTCCCGGCGTACCGGCTCGGCGAGCGGGGTGCCGCCCGAGCGCAGCACGTCGTGCACGATCGAGCGTTGCACCGGCTGTGCCTCGGGTCGGCGTTCGTCGTGGTGTTCGTGGTCGGAGTGCCCGTGATCGGAGCGCTGCCGCTGTACCGCCCGGGTCACCGCGGCGTTGCCGGCCCGGCGTTGCAGGGTCAGTATCGCGGCCATCGAGCTGGTCAGCGGTGCGGTGCCGGTCCCCGGTCGGGTCGGCTGGGTGTGCCGGTTCGGAGCGTCACGCTCCGGCGGATCGTGTGCGCGCACGGCGGTCCTCCTGTGGCCAAGGGTCAGACGGGGCGAAGGCGCTTGCTGCCGTCGAGGTTGTCCTCGAGGCGTACGGCGGGGACGTCGAGCAACTCGTTGATGCCGGGGAACTGGTCGGGCAGGGCCGCCCCGCCCACGACGGTCGGGGTCGGCTGGGTGTTGTCGTGCGTACGGGCGTGCGCCTCGCCTGCCTGCAGCAGGTACTTGCCGGGGTCCTCGCCCTGGGCGACCGACTGTGCGCGATCCCGCCGGACCACCTGCTCGCCGTAGGTGTTCTGCATGACCGCGCGGCGGTGGATGTTCGTGCCGAAGCGACGAGCGGGCCGGCCACCGGTGCCCTTGACCCGCATGCCCGTCTCGTGGGCCGTCTCCAGGAACGCGGCGAGGTCGACGGCGTGCCCGCGCTGGTAGGTGTTGCAGAAGTTGACCAGTTCCGGGCTCATCACCCCGGTGCTCAGGTACGAGTCGACCAGGTGCTGGTGTACGTCGTCCCGGATCGCCTCGAGGTAGAGGGTCCGAACACCGTTCTGGCGCAGCCGCGCCATGTGGTCGTTGACCCAGGCGAAGAACGGTTCCGCGTAGTGCGGCCCGCCGATGACCAGACCGTCATTGGCCAGCAGGAGCATGTCCGTTGCGTCGGCCGCGGGCATCGGGATACCCCGCAGCATCCCGGCCGTCGCGTCCCGGCGGGCCTGCGCGTTCTCGGCGCCGGACCCCTGCTGGTACCGCGCGGCCCGGGTCACCGCGTCGCCGGCCAGCCGCTGGTCCCGGGCGTCCTGGGCCTCCCAGTACGGGCGGGACACCGGATCCCGGCGACCCAGTTCCTCCATCATCTCGGCGTTGCTGCGGGCACCGGTGACACCGCCCACCAGCGAGATACCCACGTGTTGCGCCACGTTGGTCAACGCGGTGCCGAGCTGGTGGCCGGCCACGGGCGGGCTCATCTCGCTCAGGGAGGTCAGGTCGGTGTCGAGGCTGATCCGCTCCTTGACCGGCGTCTGCCCGGTGACCGCTTGGTAGGCGTTGCTCATCTGCTCCCAGGTCTGCCGGTCCACCTGAGCGCTGGCGCGCCGGCTGGAGAACGACCGGCGTGGGCCACGGACCTGCACCGACGGGCCGGGCGGTTCCCGGTGCAGCTCGTCGTCGGTCACCCGCTGGACCGTCGGGAGGCCCGAAACCGACCCGGGTCGATGCCCACCGCCGTGTTCGTGGCGGGCGTGCCCCTCGCAGGTGTCGCGGCCGGAGCGCTGCCGCTGGATCTGCCGGGTCACCGCGGCGTTGCCGGCTCGGCCGTGCAGAGCCAGCAACGCGGCCACCGCCCCGGTCTGCGCGGCGGGGTCGGTCCCGGACTGGCTCGGCCGGGCTGGATGGGCCGGGACGTCTCGATCGGACGGATCGAGCGCTCGCATGGCGGTCCTCCTGCCGTCAGTGGACCCGCGCGGGCTCCCCGCGCGGGTGGTGCGCGCCGAACTCGCTGTCCAGCAGCAGCCGGCCGAGCTTGCGGTACTCCCGCTGCACCGCGCCGATCAGGTCGGACATGCCCACCGGCCGGTCGGCCTGCGCCGCCAGGTACGCGGCGGTGACCACGCAGGCCCGGATGCTGCCGCCGGCCAGCTCGAAGTTGCGGGCGCAGAAGTCCAGGTCGAGGTCGTCGGCGCGGGGCAGTTCGGTGCCGAGGCAGCGGTCCCACAGCGCCCGCCGCTGCGCGACGTCCGGCATCGCGAAGTCGACGATCAGGTCGAGCCGCCGGGTGAACGCCTCGTCCAGGTTGGCCCGCAGGTTCGTGGTCAGCACCGCGACGCCGTCGAAGGACTCCATTCGTTGCAGCAGGTAGGCGCTCTCCATGTTGGCGTACCGGTCGTGGGCGTCCTTCACCTCCGACCGTTTGCCGAAGATCGCGTCCGCCTCGTCGAAGAGCAGCAGGCCGTTGACGCCGGCCGCCTCGGTGAAGATCCGTTCTAGGTTCTTCTCGGTCTGGCCGACGTACTTGTCAACCACCGTGGAGAGGTCCACGACGTACAGGTCCAGGCCGAGGTCGGCGGCGACCACCTCCGCCGACATCGTCTTGCCGGTGCCCGAGTCGCCGGCGAACAACGCCAGCACGCCCCGACCCCGGCCACCGCCGGGACGCATCCGCCACCGGCCCAGCACCCGGTCCCGGTACCGCACCCGCAGGGCCAGCTCCCGAAGCTGGTCGTGGACCGAATCGGGGAGCACCAGGTCGGACCAGTCGACACCGGGCTCGATCCGCCGGGCCAGCCGGGCCAGGCCACCGGCGTTCTGCCCGCGTACCCCGGCCCGCAGGTGACCGGCGTCGACCCGCTCCGCGCCGACGAAGACCGCCAATTGCTCGGCGGCCTGCGCAGCCCGCCGCACCTGGTCCGGGCCGAGCAGGTACGGCGCCAGCTCGCGCACCGGGTCCACCCCGTCGAGCCAACCGGACGGCCGGGCCCCGTGGCGCATCCCGCTGGCCGTCCGCCACAGCCGGGCCCGGCCCTGCTCGTCCATCGGCGTGGCGGTGACCAGAAGCGGTGCCTGCCTGCTCCAGTGCGGATCCCACTCGACGGTGCCGGTGAGCATGACCGGCACCGGCTGGTCGGCGACCCGGCGCAGCAGCCGGGCGTGCTCCGGCCTGCCGACCGGGTCGAGTGCCTGGACCGGGCCGGCGACCAGACCGGCACCGCGCAGCCGGGCCTCCCGCACCGTCGCGGCGAGCAGGTCGGCGGGGGCCGGGTCGGTGGCCAGCGCCTCCAGGTCGAGCCGGAGCACCGACCACCCGGCCCGGACCAGCGCACCTGCGGCCAGGTCCTCGGCGTCGGCACCGGGACGTTCCCGCAGGTAGCCCAGGCGTACCCCGGCGCGTAGCGCCATGCCGAGCCGGCCCGTCAGATCGTCCTGCCGGGACGCGAGGTCACCCCCGTCGGCGTTGTCGACCGGCCAGGCCACCCCGGCCAGCCGGGCGTCGGCGACGTCGTCGCCGAGCAGGTACGCGGCCACCCGGTCCGGCACCCGCAACGACCGGGACAGGTACGGCAGGTCCGGCTGCTCCACCAGCAGCAGACCGCCGCCGACCAGGGGTGTGGTGCCGGTGAACCGGGCCCGTGCGGCGATCGCCGACGCGGGGATCCCGCACAGCTCCAGAGCCAGCCCGATGGTCGCCCGACGCCGGCTGACATCGTCGTTGAGGTAGCCGTAGAGCCGCTCGTACCGGGCCTCGACGTCGGGCAGCAACGCGACGAGCAGGAACTCCACGTCGATCGCGGTGAGCCGGAACTCGTGCGCCAGCCGGCTCAGCCTCAGATCGGCTCCGTCCGTGGCGTCCCGGTCCGCCGCCGCCTCCAGCGCTGCCAGCGCCTGGGCCCGGGCCACGTCCGGTTCGCCCGGCGCGGTCGCGGGAGCCGGTACGGCCGCCAGCCGGTCGGCGTCGGCGGGCGACACGTACAGCCCGCGGAAGGGGTCGTCGGGGTCGGGGTCGTCCCGGCGACGTTCGGCGACCAGTCGGTGTACCCGCGCCGCGACCAGCTCCAGCCGGCCCAGCAGGTGGGAGATCCCCGCCGGGCTGGTCATCGGTCTGCGTCCGGCCCGGCCGACCGTCGCCGGCGGTCCGGCCCGGGGCGTGATGTGGACCCGGCCCGATCGGCGCCGTCGTCGCGGCGGCGGGTCACGGTGGTGCTGGTACGGCGGCCCGCCGACGCCCCGGAGGCGTCGGTGACCCGGACCGTCCGTTCCAGCACCGGCGGCGCGGCCTCCGTCCGTCGGGTCGACACCGGCGCGATCACCACCAGGTCCAGCGAGGGTTTCAGTTCTCCACCGAGCGCGGTCCACACGTCGGCCAGGGCACGTCCCTCGCCGGGTGGCGCGGCCACGGCCATCGGTACTGCCAGGCGCAGCGCGGCGAGCGAGCCCGTCAGCCGGTCGGCTGGCAGCTCGTCGTGCCGGACCAGCCCGGCGAGTAGCGCGGCGAGCAGCCGGTGCTCGTCCGTGGGGCGCTTGGTCCACGCCGTGACCAGATAGGACAACGCGAAGAAGTGCGGCGCGTCGTGCCAGGCGACCGTGCGTCCGGTCGCGTCGCGTTCGGCGACCCGGCCCTGGAAGTGCCGGGACCGGTCCTCACGGATGTCGTAGAGGAACAGGTTCACCGTCGGCGCGTTACGTCGCGCCGCCCAGTCCCGGGTGGGCGCCTCGAAGGACACGTCCACTCCGGTGCCTGCCAGCGCCTCCTCGGTGACCAACCCCCGCAGGCCCTCGTCAACCTCGTGTATCACGTGTGCGCCCCCATCGTCGTCACCAGCGGCGGTGCAGCAGTCCGGGTGGTTGCTGGGCCGGCAGCACCACCAGGAACGGTGTGCTCACCGGGCTGAACCCGGTGCCGGTGGCCACCGCCATCCGGGCGCCCAACCGGTCCTTGGGCAGCACCAGCAGCTGGGCGGTGAAGGTGCCGTCAGCCGCCGGGCGCACCGGCGCGGCGGTGGCGGTGATGCCGACGTCCCAGGCGAGCCGCACCGGTCGGTCGGGTGGGAAGTCCACCCCTCGGATCGCGGCGACGAAGCCGGGCGGCCCGATCGGCGGCATCGCCACGATCCGTGGGGCGAGCACCCGCAGCGGCGTGCTCGTCGTGTCGTTGTCCGGATCGGCGTTGCCGCCGGTGGTTTCGATGGTGCCCACGATGGTCGTGTTGAGCGCTGCGGTTGGCAAGAGGGCACCGGTGACGGTGGCGGCGGCACCCGGTGCCAGGTCCGGCACCGGACAGCCGTCGGTCGGGCAGGTGGCGAGCGGCCCGCCGACCGGTACGTCCCCGGGGAGGCCGGGCCGCAGCCGCAGGCCGGTCGCGGTCGTTGCGCCCGCGTTGCGGACCGTGTAGGTCACGGTGACGGTGCCGCCGACGTATCCCGGACGGGGGTTGACCGTGACGGTCAGGGCCGGATCAGGCGGGCTGCCCGGCGGTGCGGCAACGATGCGTACCGTGGTGGTCGCACGGTTGTCCGACGGATCGGTGTCCACGGGGCTGGCCTCCACCGACCAGTCCAGCTCGAAGCTGCCGGGCGCGGTGCCCACCAGCTCGACCGCGATCTCGACGGTACGTCCCACCTCAAGCCGCCCCAACGCGCAGCGCAGGGTGTCGAGGGAGCAGTCGCCGACCGGTGTGTCGAAGCCGGTCACCGACAGTCCGGCCGGGACGCGGAGGATGCCCAGGACGTCGTCGGCGGCGGTCGGCCCCTGGTCGGTGACGGCGAGCCGCAGCGAGGTCCGTCCGCCCACCGTGGTGTCCGGCGCGGGTACGGACACGGTGGCGGCGACGTCGAAGCGACGTTGCCAGGTCGGCTCCTTCTGCCGTCCCGGCAGGTGGGCGGTGAGCGGCCGAACCGTGTCGTCGGCGAGGTGGTAGGTCCACAGCGCCTCGGGGGAGTTGTTGTCCGCCGCCCGCCGGGCCGAGAAGGCCAGCCGCCCGCCGTCCGGTGACCAGGCCACGTCCCTCGGCTGGTGTGGGCCGTCGTCGCGGTCCGGCACCGGTCCGGCGCAGGACCCCCCACCGGGGGGTAGCAGCAGCCGACAGCCGCCGCTGTCCAGGTCGATCAGGAGCAAACCGTCGGCTTCCCGGTTGACGACGAGCCGGGTGCCGTCCGGCGAGAACGCGGCGCTGTCGTCGACGACCGGGCATCCGCTGCCGCAGATCGTCTCGGTCAGGTCGATCTGGTCCAGCCCGTCGCTGGCGTTGGCGGTCCAGATGTGCGTCGTCGCGTCGCCTCGGTAGGTGCCCCGGGTGAAGGCGAGCCGGGTGCCGTCGGGCGACCAGGCCGGCTGGGTGTCGTCGAGCGCTGCCAGGGCGTCCGGGACCGGCAGTTCCAGCAGGAGCCGCCCGGTGTCGGCGTCGACCACCTCGATCCGGGAAGGGGAGCGCGGTGCCCCCGACCCGTCGTCAGGCGAGTTGCGGACCAGGGCGAGCCGGGTGCCGTCGGGCGACCAGGCCGGGTCGGTCTCCCGGTCGCCGCGACCCCGCCCGGTGATCGGCAGCAGGCGGGGCCGGCCACCGTCGGCGTCCGTGATCCAGATTCGTTCGGTCCGGACGCCGTCGACCGTCTCGAACCGGCTGACCGCGATCCGCTGCCCGTCGGGGGAGTACGACTGCCGTTCGAACCACGGATCACCGTCGACCGGCTCCCAGAGCAGCCGTGAGTCGGCGGTCGCCCCGGGGTCCTCCCGCAGCACCGGCACGCGCAGGTCGCGGGGGTCCACCCCGTCCGGCCGGATGTCCTGCATCGTGGCGGTGGTCCGATCGGGGGCACTGGTCCGGGCGACCAGCAGGGTTTCGGCGTCGGCGTCCGGGGCGGCATACCAGGTGGGGTGGCTGACGTCACGGTCCTCGGCGAGCCGTTGCACCATCACGCACTCGCACACGTTGTCGCGGACCACCACGGAGTAGACCCGGTCGACGCTCCCGGTCGTGCCGCCGCCGGGCAGGGTGCGGCTGACGAACGCCACGGTCGTCCCGTCGGCCGTCCAGGCTGCCTGCCGAGCCTGCCAGCCGGGCGGCAGCATCCGGGCCCGACCGGTGCCGTCCGGAGCGGTCAGCCACACCTCGGGTTGCGGACCGGCCGGATCGATCGTGTAGGCGATGCGCCGGTGCGCCGGGTTCGGGTCCCAGGCCGGCTCGCCGGCCCCGCCGGGTTCGTCGGTGATCCGGGTGACCGGGCCGCCGGTGACGGGCAGCCGATAGATCTGCGGGACGGTGTCGTCGCCACGTCGACCGGCGAAGGCCAGCGTGGTGCCGTCCGGCGACCAGGTCGGCCAGGTGTGGTGACCGGTGCCGTCGGTCACCCGCCGGGTGTTCCCGTCGAGGTCGACGACGAAGATGTCGTGCCCGCCGTCGTCGCGGCCGGCGGCGGAGCTGTACGCGATCCGGGTGCCGTCGGGGGAGAGCACCGGCCGGGACTCGTCGGTCGAGTTCCGGGTGGCCCGCAGCACCGGCCCGGTGCCTCGGCGCAGGTACACCTCGGTGGTGCGCTCGTCGCGTCGGCTCACCCAGGTCACGGCCGACCCACGGGCCGACACTTCGTCGTCGAAGTGGTCGGGTCCGGTGTCGAGCCACGGCGCCGCGGTCGCGGCCGACCCGTCACCCCGGATCCGGCCGAGGCTGCGGTGCCCGGTGCCGGCGTACGCGATCCGCTGGCTCACGTCGGGGTTCGGTGCCGCTGCGGGCGCCGCCGCCCCACCCGGCGCGGGGGCGGCGGCCCGGGTCGGGCCGACGAACCCGGCGGTGGGCGCTGGCATGGCAAGGAGGAGCACGGCCAGTATGGCGGGCAATCCGATCATGCGTCGCAAGTGGACCTCGGCAGGCGTGCGGTGAACGAGCTTCGGTGGCCAGGACAATCCTGTGGCGGTTGTCGGCCATCCGCGACGGACCGGCGGGCACCAGCAGGGGCAGCGCTGCTGGCCCGTCGGGGCAACCCGTGCCGCCACCCCGGTCGTTCAGATCAGCCCGTTGCGGAGGGCGTACGCCACGGCGTGCGCCCGGTTGCGCAGCTGGAGCCGACTGGTGATGTCGTGCAGAATGTTCTTCACGGTCCGCTCCGAATAGGAGAGCTTGCTGGCGATCTCCCGGGTGTCGAGGCCGTCGGCGACCAGCCGAAGCACGTCCGCCTCCCGGGCGGTCAACCCGAGCAGAGACAGCCCGCGCGGTTCGAGTACCTGCCGCTGGAGCCGACCGATCTGGGCCATCAGCCGACCCAGCAGGTCGGCGGGGAGTGCGCCCTCGCCGCGGGCGACGGCCAGCACGATGTGACTGAGCCGTTCCGCGCTCGCCTCGGCGCGGCGGACCACACCCACCACCCCATGCTCGACGGCCAAGGACAGCCCGGCATCGTCGATCCTGGTCGGTACCAGCACCAGTTTGACCGCTCCGGCCCGGTGCAGTCGACGCAGAAGCCCGGCCGCCGACTCGTCGAGCGCGTCGACGACCACCAGCGCGACGGCACTGGGTGTCTCCCGGTCTGGTTCGACCACCCACAGGTCCGGCCGGGAGCGGAGTTGACTCTCCACTCCCAGCCGCGAGATCGGGTCGTCCGCATGGACGCTCACCGTGACACGATGCATCTCCAGCCTCCCCACAGGTCGGCGCCCGGCTGCCTCCGGTACGGACGTGTCGCACCTCCAGCGCTCGGGGCGCTACGGCAGAGGGTGCCGGAGGGCACTTCGCACGCACCTAACGTGGACCTAACGGGCAAGGATTCTGCCCGTGCCGGTTCCCTGGCGGACGGTTCGCAGGCGGTACCGCCGCGCCTACCGTCGACGGACATGAGCATCACGTTGGGTCTGGTGGACACTGCGCCGGTGGTCGTGCCAGGGGAGAGCGTCGACATGCCGGTGACGGTCCGGAACACGGGCGACGTCGTCGAGGCGTACGCCTTCGAGATCATCGGCATACCCGGCACGTGGGCGACGTTCGACCCGCCGAGGGTCTCCCTGTATCCCGGCGCCAGCCAGACCGTCACGCTGACCGTCCGGCCGCCCCGGTCCGGCGAGGTCCGGGCCGGGGAACTGCCGTACGGCGTCCGGGTGGTCCCGTCCGAGGCACCGGAGGCCGCCACGGTCGAGGAGGGCGTGCTGACCATCGCACCCTTTCACGAGGTCACCGCCGAGCTGCGTCCGCTGGTGCGCCGAGCATGGCTCGGTGCGCGGTACCGTCTCACCGGGATCAACGGCGGCAACGTCGCAGAGACGCTGACGATCACCGCGGCCGACGAGAACGAACAGTTGCGCTTCACACCCCGGCCGCGCACGGTGACCCTGGCCGCCGGCGAGCCGTACCCGGCCGTCCTCGGCGTCCGGGCCCGGCGGCTGCTCTGGCACGGCGCCCCGCGTCACCTGCCGTTCCGGGCCCTGCTGACCGAATCCGCGGGTGGCGCCGTCACCCTGGACGGAACGCTGGTGCAGCAGCCGGTGTTCTCCGCCCGGCTGCTCAGGTTGTTGGCGTTGCTGCTGGCGTTGCTGCTGCTCCTGCTCGCCGTCTGGTTCGGTCTGCTGCGTCCCGCGGTGCAGTCGGCGGCCCGGGAGGCGGCCGACGAGCGGGCCGAGCAGGTGGCGACGGAGGCGAGGGAGGTCGCGGGCGTGGCCGCCGATGAGGCGGCCCGGGACGCCGTCGAACAGGAACGCGCCGCAGCCCTTCCACCCCCGTCGCCGTCACCGACGGCCACCGGCGGTAGCGCGGGCAGCGGCCGGGGCGGGCAGTTCGCCACCGCGCTGTCGGTGCGGACCAACCCCGGGAGCACGGCGTCGAGCAGCTACACCGTGCCCCGTAACCGGGTGCTCCTGATCACGGACTTCCTCGTCGACAACCCGCAGGGGGACACCGGAATCCTGACCGTCACCGCCGACGACGTGCGGGTGGTCACCTACGCGCTGGAGAACTTCCGTCACCAGGACTACCATTCGGTCACCCCGATCCGGGTGCCGGCGGGTGCCCGGGTGACTCTGAGCGTTTCCTGCCGGCAACCGGGCAACCCGGTCGGCGCGTCCGCGCCGCGCACCTGCCAGGAAGGGCTCTACATCAACGGCACCCTGACGCGGGTCACCGGTTGATCACCCCCGGCGGTGGTCGGCTCGCGGTGATCGATGTCGTGTGATTCCGTGCGATCGCCGGCGACGTGAGTGCCCGTGTGCACCGGTCGCGCTATCCCGAGCACGACCGACCGATTGACCGGCCGATCCGGCGCGGGCCGCAGCGTCCGACACTCGTTACGTGGATCCACCGGATGCGGCAACAACCCCATCGACAACGCCGAACCCGCCGGCGGGTACCACACCGAAAACGGTGAGGAGACTGGCGACCGTGCCTACGTCGACACCACCCCCTCCGGGGAACGAGTAGCCAAGATCGTCAAGAAGTACGTCCACGCGAAAGCGACGCCCTGCGGCCTGTCTGGACCCTCACCGAAGCGCGCCGCTTCCTCGACCACGTCCACCATGACCGGCTCTACCCGCTGTGGCGGCTGCTGCTGGTCACCGGCCTACGACGCGGCGAACTGTGCGGCCTGCAGTGGCGCGACCTGGAACCGGACCTGGCCACCCTCACCGTCCGCCGGCAACGCGTCGTCGAAGACCCGGCCAGCCGAGTCCGCGACAAGCCACCCAAGTCCGTAAAGGTCCTCCTCAAGCGCGTCAACAGCGACGGTTCACGAGGCCACGTCCTCCAGAGAGGAGGCGCCGGATCCGGATTTCGGCCGGGCAGGATCTCGCAGATGGCGACGTACGCCTCGAGCGCACCGGCGATCACCCGCATCCGCCGTGTCTGGTCCTCCGGTGACAAGCCGGGCTCGCCCATGCTGAGGTACAACCGTCGCTCGATGATGGAGATGTCGGGCTTCCCGGCTATCACCGTGCTGGGCAGAGTGGCTGCCATGCGCTCGATTCGGACGCGAAGCACCACTGTCGCGAGTGTGGCATCGGCGATGCCATGGATGGGGCCGACCGGTAGCGGAGGCCGACCCCATCCGTAAGTGCTGGGCAGCGGTCAGCGGCTGTTTGCCGTAACGGGACGGGTCGGTGCGGCGGCCGATGTTGCTTCCGTAGGTGCAATCGTTGCCTGCGAGTTGAAGTTGCCGCGCTTGCCAAGTGCCGTGATCGCGGTCGCGCAGACGATCCCGGTCGCGGTGAGTGCTATCCACGGCAGAGCGGGGAAGCCGCTGCTGCGGCCGGCGTCCAGGGCCAATCCGGTGAGCAGGTTACCGGCGGCGATGCCGATACCGGACAGGGTGTTGTAGAAGCCGTAGTAGGTGGCGACGGTTCGTTCGCCGGCGAGGTTGACGATGGTGGCCATCTCGAACGGGTACACGATCATGGTGGCGAACGTCAGAAGAACTGTGCTGATCAGGACCGGAGCCAATGCAAGCAGATAGTCGAACCAGCCGAGCGGTCGGCTCGTGCTGGCCGATGGTAGCCCGGCAGCCAGCGCCAACGGCACGAACGATGCCCCCATGAGCAGCAGCCCTCGGGTGATGGCGTGGGCAGGTGTCCACCGTGCCTTTATTTTATTGGTGAGTCGGACCTGCCCGACAACGGTGAGTATCCCGGAGATGGCGAACAGCGCCGCCACGCCGGCCTCACCGCCGGTGACTCGCCGGACCTCGATCGGCAGGCCCAGGTAGACCTGAAAGTTGAGCACGTACGAGCCGATCATGGCTAGGGAGAACAGCAGGAAGGGCCGGTGCCGCACGACCTGCCGCCAGTCCGCCAGCATGCTCTGCTGCGGTTTGTCGCCGGTTCCACGGCGAGAGGGCAAGGCGCGGGCCTGCAAGACGAGCAGGACGAGAAACAGGGCGGCAGCCACGACGCACACCCACCGGAACGCGACCCCGAGCAGCGCCAGCCCGATGAGGGGGCCGACGAGGATGCCCGCCTGGTAGAAGACGTTGAACAGGGCGAACGCCTCCACCTTCCGCTCGCCGGCTTCGGCAGCCAGGTATGCGCGTACGGCGGGGTTGAACAGGGCGCCGGCCAGGCCGGTCAACGCGGAGGCCACTAGCAGGGTCGGCACCGACTGGGTGAAACCGAGCATGGCGAAGCCCGCGACCCGTAGTCCGAGCCCGGCCAGGATCATCGGCTTGTACCCGATGCGGTCGGCGAGACTGCCGCCGATGAGGAACATGCCTTGCTGGCTGAGGTTGCGCATGCCGAGGATGAGGCCCACCATCCAGGTGGCCATGGCCAGGTTGTTGGACAGGTAACCGGCCAGGTACGGCATGAGCATGTAGAAGCCGACGTTGATGGTCAGCTGGTTGATCAGAAGCAGTTGGATGGGCCGGTTGAACGAGCCGACCTGCGACAGAGCGGCCCTCACGCCGGCTCCCCGACGGGATCCACCAGTGTGGTAGAGGTCCGCCGGCCGGACCCGGGCGGTGGCACCGCCGCCTGGGCTGCGCCCTTGTCCGTGTCATTGTCCATCGCGATGGGGTCCAGCACGGCGCTGCACCGGGTCCACCGGATGACCTCGCGGTCGCGGGGGTGGCTGAGGTACTCCGGTGCTGATGCCGGGGGCCGGTCCAACAGGTTGTGCTGCCGGCAGTAGGCGTCGTTGTAGATCGTTTCGGCGTAGCGTTGCGGCCCGTCCGGGAAGATCGCGGCGATGCGGATCTCGTCCGCCAGTGTGCGCGACAGCCACGAGGCCACCAGGGCCACCGCGCCGACACTCCAGCCTCCGGTGACGTACCTGCCGGCGGCCATCCGCCGGCAGGCCCAGACCGCTTCATGGGCGGTGACCCAGTGGACCTCGTTGAAGGCGCCGTAGTCGACGTTGCGCGGGTAGATACTACTGCCCAGTCCACGCATCCGCCGGGGGCGGGCCGGCTGACCAAAGATGGTGGAACCGGTCGTGTCGACGCCGACCAGACGCAGGCCCGGGAAGAACTGGCGCAGCACCCGGGTGACGCCGGCGCTGTGCCCGCCGGTACCGACGCTGCACACGAGGACGTCGATGCGTCCGAGCTGGGCGGCGAGCTCCAGGGCGAGGCCCTGGTAAGCGTCGACGTTGTCGGGGTTGTTGTACTGGTCCGGGCACCACGCACCCGGGTGTTCGTTGATGAGCTCCGCAACACGGTCGCGGCGGGCCTGCTGCCAGCCGCCCGTCGGGTGCGGCTCGTCCACAACATCGACGCGGGCGCCGTAGGCGGACAGCAGGTTACGCATCGGCGGTTCCATGCCTGGGTCCGTGACCAGGGTGACGGGATGTCCGTACACCATCCCTGCCAGCGCGAGCCCCAGCCCCAACGTACCCGACGTGGACTCGACGACCGGGGCGCCTGGAGGCAGGTCGCCGCGTTCACGAGCGCGCTTGACCAAGTGCAGCCCGGGTCGGTCCTTGAGGCCGCCGGGATTGTGCCCTTCGAGTTTGGCCCAGAACCCGCGCGTCGAGCCGCCAATGTCGGGGGTCCACAGCACCGGGGTGTTACCGACGAGTTGGTCGAGCAGGTGGCATGGCGAACTGGCGATCAGCTGACTCAGTGTCGGCAGGTCAGCAGGACAGATAGAAGCAAGGTTGACCACGATGGGTCCTTTCAGCGGCGTGACGTAGCGGCATTGATGTGGAGCGGGCAGCATGAGGCGCGGCATGTCGGATGGCGCGTCCGACGGTGTGCGGGGGCGGACAGCGTTACCGCGGCTCGGGTACGCCTGAAGGGCAGACGGGTTTCAGAACCAAGGCGCGAGCTCTGCGCTGATGTCAGGTTGCCGGTGATGTCACGTTCGACTGACGCACACGTGCAGCAGAAGGATCCGTCCGGGACGGGCCATCGGATGTACGGCTGTGCCGGCGAGGTCGCTTTCAGCGTCAGTGGCTGGTGGCATGGAGACAACGCCCGGCGAGGCGGGCGTGCCGGTGCGCCAACCGACGGAGAACGCAGTGTCACAGGAGCTTCCGTGAGCACTGTGACCAACACCCCCGGCGTGGCCGTCTACAGAGGCCGTCAGGCTGCCGTCAGGCACCTCGCCAGGCGACGGCTCGTCAGTGCTGGTCGATGTCGTCGTCGCAGCGGCGTGGCCTGCATGATCATGGGTGCCGTCATGGTGCACCGTGGCGACGCAGATCAGCAAAGCCAGCAGCATGAGGGCTCGCATGACGGGTCGGTGCACCATGGACCTTTCGGTCAGCAGTACCTAGCCGGACAGACCGAGCTGACTGTATCGGTGCGCTACTGCAGTGGGAAGATTTGTTACGGGAAACGCTATTTGTTTACATAGTTCGTTGTCGGATGCTTCACCATGGGATGCGGGCTTTGGGGTAGCTGGTACCGCGCCTCCGGTGTCGAGTACGCCTCCGAGCTACCGGGAACCTCACCTGCAAGGTCGTCCTCGCGTCACTGCGGTTCGGGGGCCAGTTGTACCCGGCGCAGTGTCTGGGCGTTGAGGGCGACCACGATGGTGGAGGCGGACATGAGTACGGCGGCGGCGGCGGGGCTGAGGACGAGGCCGGCCCCGGCGAATACTCCGGCGGCGGCTGGGATGGCGATGACGTTGTAGCCGGCGGCCCAGGCCAAATTCTGGATCATTTTGCGGTACGACGCTTTGGACAGTCGGACGCTGCTGGCGACGCCGCGTGGGTCGGAGGAGGCAAGGATGACGCTGGCGGTTTCGATCGCCACGTCGGTGCCGGCGCCGATGGCGATGCCGACGTCGGCGCGGGCCAGTGCGGGGGCGTCGTTGACGCCGTCGCCGACCATCGCCACGGTGAGGCCCCGAGCCTGTAGTTCACTGACCTTGTCGTCCTTGTCAGCCGGTAAGACCTCGGCGAAGACCTCGTCGACGCCGTGCCGGAATCCCAGGTCGGCGGCGACTGCCTCGGCGACCGGCCGGGCGTCGCCGGTGATCATGGCGATCTTCGGTACGCCGAGCCGGCGTAGCTGTTCGATGGCATCCCGGGCCTCGGGGCGTGCCTCGTCCTCCAGGGCGATCGCCCCGAGCGCTCGCGGTGTCCCGTCCAGCGTGACCAGGTGCAGCACCGGGGCGCCCCGCCCGGACCAATCTTCGGCCGTCCGGGCGAGACTGTCGGGCACCTGGATCTGTTGTTCGCGAAGCAGGGCGGGCCCACCCACCGCGTACCGGGAGCCGTCGATGCTGGCCTGCACGCCGCGGCCGGGCAGCGCCTGGAACTGGGTGGCGGTCGCCGGCTGTCCGTTTCCCTTTGCCGCTTTGACGATGGCGCGGGCGAGCGGGTGCTCGCTCTCGGCTTCGACGGCGGCGGCCAGGCGCAGCACATCGTCCTCGCTGGTCCCGTCGGCGGCGGCGACCGCGGTGACGGTGTGCTCGCCCTTGGTGAGCGTGCCGGTCTTGTCGAACAGGACGACGTCGACCTGGCGCATTCGCTCCAGGGCGAGCCGGTGCTTGACCAGGATGCCGTTGCTGGCGGCCAGGCCGGTGGACAGCGCGATGACGAGGGGGATCGCCAGACCGAGGGCGTGGGGGCAGGAGATCACCAGGACGGTGATGGTGCGGACGACCGCCTCACCGAGGTTTCCGATGATCGTCCACACGACAAGACTGAGCACGGCCACGGCCGTGGCGACGTAGAACAACACCGCGGCGAACCGGTCGGCGAGGTCCTGAGCACGCCCGCCGGCCGCCTGTGCCTCCGCGACCAGGCGCTGGATGCCGGCCAGAGCGGTGTCCTTGCCGACCGCGTCGATCTGCACGCGGATCGCGGAGTCGGTGGCCACCGAGCCGGCCACCACGCGGGCGCCGACGCCGCGCGGCACCGGCCGCGACTCGCCGGTGATCATCGACTCGTCGATGTCGGCGCTGCCGTCGATGACATGCCCGTCGGCGGGCACTCGGGCACCCGGGCGAACCAGCACCAGGTCCTTGACCCGCAGGTCGCGTACCTTCACCCGTTGCACGCTGCCGTCGGGGTCGACCCGCTCGGCGTCGTCGGGCAGCAGCTCGGCCAACGCGGCCAACGCGCCCCGGGCCTGGCCGATGGCCTTCATCTCCTGCCAGTGCCCGAGCAGCATGATGGTCACAAGCGCGGACATCTCCCACCAGAAATCCAGGTTGAAGGTGCCCAGACTGGTGGCGAGCGAGGCAAGGTAGCCAACGGTGATCGCCAGACCGATCAGCAGCATCATCCCGGGTGCCCGGTCGCGGACCTCCCGCACGGCGCCGACCAGGAACGGCCACCCGCCGTAGAAGAACACGATCGAGCCGAGCACGGGGCCGATCAGGCTGATCCCGGGGAAGTCCAGCGAGTAGTTCAGCCACTGCATCACCAGGTGGCTGGTGAGGATGACCGGGATGGTCAGCGCCAGGGAGAGCCAGAACTTTCGGCGGAACGCCTCCGGGTCATGCCCGGCGTGCTTGTCGTGACCCCGGTGCGGTCCAGCGTGACCGTCGCCGGGCTGCTCCGGCGGCGGCCGGTGTTCGTTGTCGTGGCTCATGGCACCTCCCCCGGCTCAGTGTCACCGAACTGACGGCGGCGCGAAGGCCATTGGCAGCAGGGGCATCGTTGCCCGGTTTCGGGGTATCCGCACCGGGTGTTCGGTTGCGCTTCGCGGGCAGTGAGGTGAGCAGCGGCAGAGAGCCCCGGCAGGCCCTGCCGACTGCGGTCCGTCTGCCGCTCGAACGGCTCGACGCGGTGCTGTTCGAGCTTGACGTGGTGCTGCGGGACGTGGCTCCGGATGTGACCGCCTTCCCGGGCACGGTCGAGTTGGTCGAACGCCTGTGTGAGCTCGGGTTGTCCACGGCCGTGGTGGTCGCTCACCGATGCTGCCGGGAGGCACTGAGGGCCGGTGGAGTTTGAGGAATTGTTCACCGCCGTCGTTGACGCCGATGCCACGGAACAGACGGAGGGGGCCTGCCCGGAGGCGGCCAGGCTTCTGCTCGCAGCCGGGACGCTGGGGGTGCATCCTGCGCGGGCCGCGGTCGTCGATGCCACGGCGGCGGGTGTGCTGGCCGCCCGTGCGGCCGGGTTCGGGCTGGTCATCGGCCTTGACCGGGACGGTGGGGTCACGACCGAGCTGGGTCGGCACGGCGCCGACCTGGTTTTCACGAGCTTGAGGGCCGTTGGCATCGACGAGGACGCGGCGCAGCACCGGTGGTGGCAGACCCGTCAGACAACCGAGGCGAGTGTGGGGCACGCTGGATGGTTGCTCGACTACGCCGGGGTGGATCCGTACGGCGAGGGGATCCGGGAGGCCCTGTGCACGGTCGGTAACGGTTACCTGGCTGCCCGGGGAGCCGCCCCGGAGGTCGACGCCGGGCCGGTGCACTACCCGGGCACCTACGCCGCCGGCGTGTTCAACCGGCTGCGCACCCGCGTCCACGGCCACCTTCACGACGATGAGAGCCTGGTCAACCTGCCCAACTGGCTGGTGCTGCGATGGGGCACCGATCAGGGCCGGTGGGTGGACCCCGACGAGGCCGGGGTCAGCGAATACCGGCAGACCCTGGACCTGCGCGCCGGCGTACTCCACCGCCGCTACCGGTACGTCGACGGCGACGGCCGGGCAACGACCGTCGTGTCGACGATCCTGGTGTCGATGGCCGCGCCGCACCTCGCCGCCGTGCACGCGACCTTCGTCCCGGAAAACTGGTCCGGCACGCTGCACGTGTGTTCGGCCATCGACGGTCAGGTCGCCAACCGTCAGGTCGCCGAGTACGCGCCCCTGGCCGGCCGGCACCTGCACCCCGAGGGGCAGGGACACGACGACCCGGTCGGGTTGTGGTTGCGCGTGCGGACCAGCCAGTCCGGGATCGACGTCGCGGTGGCGGCGCGTACCCGGGTGCTGGTGCCCGACGCGCACGAAACCCCGACTGAGCTGTTCAACACGCGCAACAACCAGTGGATGCCGGACCATTCGGCGCTTCAGCGGCACATCGGCCTGGCGATCGCCTACTCCGTGTGGCAGTACTACCAGGCCACCGGTGATCTGGACTTCCTGCGTTCCTACGGCGCGGAACTGATGATGGAGATCGCCCGCTTCTTCGCCGACCTGGCCCAGGAGAACCCCGCCACCGGACGGTACGAGATCACCGGGGTGATGGGCCCGGACGAGTTCCACGACGCTTACCCGGACACCGACACGCCGGGGCTCGCCAACAACGCCTACACCAACGTGATGACCGTGTGGCTGCCCGCGGCTGCCGCAGGAGATGGTCAGCCTCCACACGCTGCTCACCTACCGCGGCCACCAGCTGCATCTCACCGTCACCCAGCATGACCTCACGCTGGCCGCATCACCCTGCAACGTCCAGCCGATCGTCGTACGCGTCGCGGATCGTCCCCCGACCACCGTCAGCAGTGGGCAGACGATCACGGTCTCCTTGAAGCCGGCACCGCACAGCCGAGATCCGCGGGCCTGATGGTGCTCAGCTCATCTCGCGGTACCACGCCCGATGCCGGCCAGCCGCATGCCGACAATCATGTGGCGTATCCCCAGCCGCCCATGTAATCGTCGTTCCAGGGCATGCCGTCCTCGGTTATCTGCCGACGGGTGCGCCTACTCCAGCGACTGTCGGCGTTGGCGGTATTCCTCGTCGTTGATGTCGCCACGTGCGTAGCGCTCATCGAGGATCCGGCGGGCGGAGGCGGGTCCACCGGTGTCTCCTCCCGGCCCGCGCGAGAACGTTCGTACGGCGAGCACGATGAGCGCCACCAAACCGGCCAGGATCAGAATTGGCCAGATGATCATCCAGCCAGCCATCGTGCCGTCCCACATCATCGGACGCCTCCATGACCTCGCGGCTTGTCCGTCACACTCGCGACGTTACGAGAATTTCGCGCCTGCCACCCGACCGTTACGAAAGGCGCGGTGAGGGCAGGTGGATTGGGCGAGACCCTCCCCGGTGGTGCTTTTGTAGGGAATCATCCGACACGTCGAACACCCGGCCGGAATGCCCTGTTGACCGGGGAGGTTGAAACAGGGACCTGGCAGGGCTCCCGTGTTCGCCCAATGGACAGGCGGCCGGCGGAATGCGGTCGTACGGACGTCGTTACATCTCCAGTACCTCAGGTGAGTGCGACTCCGGCGTTTTCCTGGCAGAAGCTATCCCCGGGTGAAATCGCATCAGTGGTGCGCCCTCTTGTATGTCGCGTGCCGCTCACCCCCGGACGAGAGGCGAATTCCCATGACTACGTTCAATCGTTGGCTTCCTGAGAATCTGACCGCCGGGATTGTTCGCAAGAGTGCTCTCGGCGTCGCCGGTCTGGCGTTCGCCGGTGGTCTCGCCGCCGGTCCGGCCGTCGCGGCAGAAGCGGCGGCGCCGCAGGCGAGTGCTGCCCAGGCCGACAGGGCCAGGGACGGCGCGGACAAGCGCGTGGGCGACTACGCGTTCGAAGCTCAGCCGAACTTCTACTACTGCGGGCCGGCGTCGACGCGGATCGCGCTGAGTGTGCAGGGTGACGTCCGGAGCCAGGACGAGCTGGCCGAGAAGCTGGGCACCACCGAGGCCGGTACGTCGTCGGTCTTCGACATCACCCGTGTGCTGAACGAGGAGCTCGGGTCCGAGGTCTACCAGGCCGGTGAGCTGTCGGCCGATTCGGTCACGCCGGATCAGGTGCAGCGGATGAAGGCCGACCTGAAGGCCGCCGTCGACAACGGGCGGGTCGCGGTGGTCAACGTCATCGGCGCCGGCACGGACCTCGACGGTGTCGAGCGGTCGTTCCCGGGTCACTACCTAACCGTGGTCGCCTACGAGGGTGACGGTGAGAAGGTGAAGATCGCTGACCCGTGGCAGCCGGTGGGTGACGGTACCTACTGGATGGACGTCGAGGCGTTGGCGAACTGGGCCGCTTCGCGCGGTTACTCCGCCTGACCCGACTGGTCAGACCTGCGCCTGTCCCACCGGTGGCAGCATCACCCTGAACATCGCACCACCGCCCGGGACGTTCTCCGCCCGTACTCGTCCGCCATGGGCGCTGACCACGGCGCGCACAATGGCGAGCCCGATTCCGGACCCGCCGTTGTCCCGGTCCCGGGCGGTGTCAACCCGGTAGAAACGTTCGAAGACGTGCGGGAGATGCTCCGCCGGGATGCCGGGACCGGTGTCGACCACCGCCAGCTCCACGTTATTGGCACCGCCCGTAACGCGTACCGTGACGGTCCCGCCCGTGGGCGTGTGCCGTAGCGCGTTGTCCAGCAGGTTGCCGAGCACCTGCCCCATCCGCTGCGGGTCGACGTCGACGTGTGCCGCCGGGCGGACGTCGCTGCGCAGCAGCACACCCTTGCCGGCGTAGCGGGGCCGTGCCGCAGCCAGGGCGTCCCGGACCAGGTCCGTCGGGGCGGTCCGTACCGGGTGCAGGTCGAACTGGTGCGTCTCGGCGCGGGAGACCGCGGCGATGTCGTCGGCGAGGCGGTGCAGCCGCGCGGTCTGCGTCCGCAGCACCGACTGGAGGTCCTCGTCATCGACGGCGACGCCGTCCTCAGCGGCCTCCAGGTAAGCCTCGATGGTGGCGAGCGGCGTCCGCAGTTCGTGGCCGAGGTCGGCGAGCAGCCGTCGCCGGGTCGCCTCGACGGTCTCCAGGCGTCCGGCCAGGGTGTTGAAGGAGTCGGTGAGGGTCTTGAGCTCGTTGCCGAGGCCGGGGTCGGCCATGCGGACGTCGTAGTGCCCGTCGGCGAGGCTGGCCGACGCGTGCGCGAAGTGAGTGACCGGGCTGGCGATCCGGCGCGTCGCGTACACGCTGGCCGCCAGCGCCGCGACCAGCGCGGCGAGCAGGCCGACACCGAGCGCGAGCGCGTTCGCCGAGGCGTACGCCTGCTCGACGTGCCAGCGGGCCTCGGCGCTGACCTCCCCGCCGACCCGCCCGAGGTGCTCGTGGAAGATCCGCGGGCCCACCGCGCCGGCGACCAGCGCCAGGGTCAGCCCGCCCACGGCGAGCACGAGCACCTGCGCGATGAAGAGCCGCACCGCGAGGTTGACGCGCCGGAGGTTCACGACTGCGGTCCCATTCGGTAGCCGATGCCCCTCACCGTGCGGATGAACCGGGGGTGAGCGGGGTCGTCGTCGAGTTTGCGGCGCAGATGCCCGATGTGCACGTCGACCAGGTGCTCGTCGCCCACCCACCCGTCACCCCACACCGCGGTGATCAGCTGGGCGCGGCTCAGCGCGACGTTCGGTCGGGCGGACAGGACCGCCAGCAGGTCGAACTCGGTGCGGGTGAGTGGCACCGCCGCACCGTCCAGGCGAGCCTCCCGGGCGGGTACGTCGACTTCCAGCGGACCGAACCGGCGCGGCGGGGTCTCCGGCCGGGTGTGCCGCTCCCGCGGGCGACGCTGCATCGCTGCGACGCGGGCGACGAGTTCGCGGGGGCTGAACGGCTTCGTGAGGTAGTCGTCCGCCCCGACTCCGAGTCCGGTCAGCTTGTCAGCCTCCTCGGTCCGGGCGGTCAACATGATGACGTAGCAGTCGCTGAACGTCCGCAGCCGCCGGCACACCTCCACGCCGTCGAGGCCGGGCAGCATCAGGTCCAGTACGACGACGTCGGGCTCGTCCTCCCGAGCGGCGTCCAGCGCCGTCGGGCCGTCGAAGACGCAGCGCACCTGGTAGCCGTCGCGCTCGAGGTAGCTCGCCACGACCTTGGCGAGGCTCCGTTCGTCATCGACGACCAGCACCCGTGCACTCATGTCCTGATTCCTACCGGACGTGCTCCTCACTCCGGCGCATACCGGTCGGTCCAGGTGGCACCGCCGTCGGTGCTGGCGACGACCCGGTCACCGGCGAGCGCGGCGAAGAGGGTGCCGTCCTGCACGGCGATGCTCTGCGGCTCACCCGGTACCGCTGCGCGCCGCTGCCACTGTTGCCCGCCGTCAGTCGACGACCAGACCGCGCCGTCCGGGGCGACCGCCCACACGCCGGTGCGGTCCCAGGTCAGCAGGCCGACGGCGGGGGCGCCGGGCACCGGCTGCCAGCTGCGGCCGCCGTCGGTGGAGCGCTGCAGGCCGTCGCGTCCGACGGCGAGAACGGTCTCGCCGTCGGTCGGGCTGACCGCGAACCCGCCGATCGCAGTCCGGGAACGTTGCTCCCAGGTCCGCTGGTCGGAGCTGACCATGAACGCGCCGTCGGTCGAATTGTGGCCGTAGACCGAGCCGTGGGCGACCTGGAGTCCGTGGAAGTCCGCCGCACCGGAGAGCGACTTCTCCCGCCAGGTCGCCCCACCGTCGGTCGACTCGATCAGGCCCACGTTGGCCGGGCCGTGCGCGGAGTGGCCGGAGGCCAGGAAGTGCCCGGGGCCGACCACGGTGAAGCCCATCAGGTCCAGGTCGTCCGTCGAGACGCGTACGGCGGTGTGCGGGTCGTCGATGCGGAACAGCCCGACGTGCGTGGCGACGTGCAGGGCGCCGCTGCCGGGGTCGACCGCGATCCCGTGGACGTGCCCGAATCCCGCGTGCCCGGCACCAGCCGTGGTGTGGTCGTCCGAAGATCCCTGAGCGCGCAGGGCGAACACCACCACCACGGCGGCGATGAGGGCCAGCGCGGCCAGCGCCGCGATGACGCCCTTCCGCGTCGGTGGGGCCGGCGCACCGCGGCCCTGCGTCTTGCGCCCCGATCCGGACCTGCTGCGCGGTCGCGTCGGCTGCGACGTCCTGCTCATCGGCTACGTCCACTTCCTCGTCGTCGATCGACCTGCCCGGTGAGGAGTCCCCGGTGCGGGTTCAGGGTGACCTCTCGTCCCTACCAACCATGACTCGAAGCCGCCGGAACGCCCCTTCGAGGGCCATGAAGATTCTCTGAAGAAGAGGCCCGGCCCCTACTCGCCGGGCCGGCGGTTGATCACGCTGGAGACGCAGACCGAAGGAGTCGCCATGTCACCGCCGCTCACCCGCCGGCACCTGATCGCCGGGATCGCCGGGGCCGCCGGTCTCGCCGGCACCGCCGGGGTCGTCGCCGCCGTAGCCGACCGCAACACCCCGAAACTGGTCGACCCTCACGCCGAGGCCGTCCGCCGCGCCGAACTGGCCCGGCACCGCCCCGGTGCCGCCACCGTCCGCGCCACCCTCAACCCCCGCCCGGTGACCCTGGACCTGGGCGGAGTGACGGTCGACACCTGGGGGTACGCCGAGGCCGCGCCCGGCCCGCTGATCAGGGCGACGGCCGGTGACCTGCTCCACGTCGACGTGGTCAACGACCTGCCTGCGGACACCAGCGTGCACTGGCACGGCATCGCGCTGCGCAACGACATGGACGGCGTTCCCGGGGTCACCCAGGATCCGATCGGCGCGGGCGGGCGTTTCACCTACGAGTTCACCGTGCCCGACCCGGGAACCTACTTTTACCACCCGCACTCGGGGGTGCAGCTCGACCGGGCGCTCTACGGCGTCCTGATCGTGGACGACCCGAACGACGCGGGCCGCTACGACCAGGAGTGGATCGTCGTCCTGGACGACTGGGTCGACGGCACCGGGCGCACCCCGGACGACGTCCTGGCCGCCCTCGGCGGGGATATGGGCGGCATGCACGGCGGGCACGGCATGCCCGGCATGAACCACGGAGGTGGGATGCCGATGGGAGACGGTGGAATGGAGACCATGATGTCGCCGCTGCTCGGCGGCGCGGGCGACGTCGACTACCCGCACTACCTGATCAACGGTCGGGTGCCGGCCGCCCCCGTCACGCTCACCGCCCGGCCCCGGCAGCGGGTACGGATTCGACTGGTCAACGCCGCCTCCGACACCGCTTTCCGGGTGGCGCTGGGCGGACACCGGCTCACCGTGACCCACACCGACGGGTTTCCGGTCGTCCCGGACGTCACCGACGCAGTGGTCGTCGGCATGGGGGAACGGGTCGACGTCGAGGTCGTCGTCGCAGACGGGGTGTTCCCCCTGGTCTCGGTCGCCGAGGGCAAGACGGGGCAGGCACTCGCGGTGGTGCGGACCGGAGGCGGACAGCCACCGTCAGCCCAGGTACGTCCGGCCGAACTCGACCGCCGCGTCATCCTCACCAACCAGCTGCGGGCCGCCGACAGCGTACGGCTGCCACATCGCGCACCGGGCCGGACCCACGAGCTGGTCCTCGGCGGCAGCATGATGCCCTACCGCTGGACCATCAACGGCAAGACCTTCACCAACGCCGAGCCGCTCCTGGTGCGGGAGGGCGAACGGGTACGGCTGCGGATGGTCAACCAGACGATGATGTTCCACCCGATGCACGTGCACGGACACACCTTCGCCCTCCGCGACGGCGGCCTACGCAAGGACACCGTCATCGTCACCCCGCACCAGAACGTCACCGTCGAGCTCGACGCCGGCAACCCTGGACAGTGGATGATCCACTGCCACAACATCTACCATGCCGAGACCGGCATGATGATCAACCTCGCGTACCAGCCGTGAGCCGCCCGTACACGTGACCGGCCGGTCAGAGCGAACATCGGCTCAGCGCAGCGGGACCGACCCGGGTCGATGCGGGTGCGGAACCGATACTGGCCGCGCGGGTACGTCGCCTGGCGGTGCAGTTGGTTGGCGGTCATCTACCGCTGGCCGTCGGCGGCCACGAAAACATGGTGTCGGGCCGCAGCAGCCGCGGGTCGTAGATCAGGTCTCGTACTCGACGCCGGTCGGCTCTACCTCACCTCCTACGCCCACGGCGCGGTGCCAGCTCGCGAGTATGAAGATTCCCTGAAGTGCGCGCCGGTGAGCCAGGATGCTCGGTTCGTCCGGTCAGCGCGTGGGTACGGGCGATCGAGTAGCGGCGGCACCGTGGGGAGATCGCGGGCCGCACCGCAGTCGGAAGTGGCGAGAGGTCACGACGAAGAAGTGGAGGCCCAAGGATGATGGACGAGCGGAAATCAGGCGGAGTTGTTCGCGGCAAGGGACTGTCGCACGAGATGAAGATGTACCTGCGTTTCGCGGCGATGATCCTGACCGCCATGGTCGTCATGTACGGCGTGATGTATCTGAGTACCTGGCGGTGGAGCGACATCCGCTTCAGCGAGAGCCGCATGTTCATGGCGTTCGCCATGGGTGGCACGATGGGCATGGTCATGCTCGGCTGGATGCGGAACATGTACCGCAACACCAAGGCGAACCTGGGCATCGTCGCGGCGAGCGTCCTTCTGCTCGGCACGGGTGTGGTCCTCGACCGCAGCCAGGCCACGGTGGACGACAGCGGCTGGATGAACTCGATGATCCCGCACCATTCGATGGCCATCACCCGGTCCGAGCGCGCCAACCTCAACGACGTACGGGTCTGCCGGCTCGCTGTGGAGATCAGCGAGGCGCAGCGGCGAGAGATCTCCGAGATGGAGTGGCTCATCGAGGACATCCGGCGCAATGGCGTGGCCGAGACCCCCGAGGAGGCGCAGGCCCGGCCCGTCCCCGAGTACGACGAGTCCGCCAGCCGCCGATGCCCCGCCGGTTGAGCATGAACGAGTGCTCGGCACGACACCCCATCAGCGGTTTGAGGATGGCTGAAGGGCTCCAGTGATGCCGCGGCCCGGTGGGTGGTTCCTCGGGAAGGGGGCGCAGCAGGAGTCGGTGCGCGGCAGACAGCCTGTGATCTCGGACGGATTTGCCACCGATCCCGCCTCAGGAAGTCGCAGCTCGCCTGTGGTGCCAGTTACCGGAGGGGGGTACAGGTATCTGGCATGACGCGAGGTTGTGGCAGATATTCATGCCAGGGGGGCCAGTGGTCGGCCACGTAGACTGGTTGCCATATACCCCTACGGGGTATAGCGTGCCGTGTGGAGGTGGAGGGCATGAGAGACCAACACGCGACGCACGCCGATGCCATGGTGGTCACCAACGACGACGAGCATCACCGGCATCAGGTGGGTGAGCACGCTGACGGCGGGCATCACGGCGGTGCCGGGCCGAGCGGTGGCCACCACCACGCTGGGCACGGATCCGCCGGCGGGCACGGTTCCCATGACAAGCACGCGGGCCACGATCCGGAGCAGTTCCGGCGCAAGTTCTGGCTTAGCCTGGCGCTGACGATTCCGATCGTGGTGACCAGCCACATGGTGATGGGCTGGTTCGGCTACACGATCGACTTCCCGGGCATGAGCTGGGTGGGTCCGGTTCTCGGCTCGGTGGTCTTCTTCTACGGCGGCTGGCCGTTCCTGATCGGCGGTGTCCGCGAGGTCCGCGACCGGGCGCCCGGGATGATGCTGCTGATCTCGATGGCGATCACGGTGGCCTACGTCGCCTCGATGGCGACCAGTCTCGGCGCGTTCGACCTGGACTTCTGGTGGGAGTTGGCCGCGCTCGTCTCGATCATGCTGCTGGGTCACTGGCAGGAGATGAAGGCGATCGGTCAGGCGCAGGGTGCGCTCGCCGCGCTGGCGGCGCTCCTGCCCGACGACGCCGAACAGATCGACGCCGACGGCGCGGTGCGCCGCGTGCCGGTGGCCGACCTGCGGGTGGCGGACGTGGTTCTGGTCCGCTCGGGTGGCCGGGTGCCTGCCGACGGCCGGATCATCGACGGGTCGGCCGAACTGGACGAGTCGATGATCACGGGGGAGTCCCGGCCGGTTTCCCGCGGCGTCGGGGACCGGGTCGTGGCCGGCACGGTGGCGACCGACTCCGCGCTGCGGATCCGGGTTGACGCGGTCGGGGAGGACACCGCGTTGGCGGGCATCGGCCGGCTCGTGGCGCAGGCGCAGGCATCCAGCGGCCGGGCTCAGGTGTTGGCTGACCGGTTCGCGGCGATGCTGTTCTACGTCGCCACCGCCGCCGCGCTTGTCACCTTCGCCGCCTGGTGGGCACTGGGCGACCTCGACCAGTCCGTCGTCCGAACGGTGACGGTCCTGGTGATCGCCTGCCCGCACGCGCTCGGGCTGGCCATCCCGCTGGTGATCGCGCTGTCCACGGCGGTGTCGGCGAAGGCCGGCATCCTGGTCAAGGACCGCCTCGCCCTGGAGCGGATGCGCACCGTCGACGCCGTGCTGTTCGACAAGACCGGCACCTTGACCAAGGGCGCGCACACGGTCACCGCCACGGCCGCCGCCAGCGGCGTCAGCGAGGACGAGGTACTGCGTATCGCCGGCGCGGTCGAGGCCGACAGCGAGCATCCGCTCGCCAAAGCCCTGGTCAAGGTGGCACAGGACCGAGGACTGCGGGCGGTCGCCGCGAATTTCCGATCGCTGACCGGTCGCGGGGTCCAGGCGACCGTCGACGGCACCACCTGGGCGGTGGGCGGGCCCGCCCTGCTGCGGGAAGTTGGTGCACGGGTTCCCGAGGACCTGGCTACCACCACGCAGATGTGGTCGGCCCGCGGCGCGGCGGTACTGCACCTGATCCGGCTGTCGCAGACGGGCCAATCGGTCGCGGTCGGCGCGTTCGCACTCGAGGACGAGGTCCGCGCCGAGGCCCGTGAAGCGATCGCGGAGCTGCGCGAGCAGGGCATCGGGAAAATCGTGATGATCACAGGTGACGCACGCCCGGTCGCCGAGGCGGTCGCCGCGGACCTGGGGTTCCGGCCCGGGGTCGACGAGGTGTTCGCCGAGGTGCTGCCGGCGGACAAGGACCGGGCAGTGGCCGACCTGCAGGCCCGGGGGTTGACCGTGGCGATGGTCGGCGACGGCGTCAACGACGCGCCCGCCCTGGCCCGCGCCGACGTCGGCCTGGCCATCGGTGCGGGTACCGACGTGGCGATCGAGTCGGCCGGGGTCATCCTGGCCTCGTCGGACCCGCGCGGCGTCACTGGCGTCATCCGGCTGTCCCGGACGTCGTACCGGAAGATGGTCCAGAATCTGGCCTGGGCCGCCGGGTACAACGTGGTGGCGATCCCACTCGCTGCCGGCGTGCTGGCCTGGGCCGGGGTCACGCTCAGCCCGGCTGTCGGTGCGGTGCTGATGTCCGCCTCCACCATCGTGGTTGCCCTGAACGCCCAGCTCCTGCGCCGGGTCAAGCTCACTCCCGGACGACACTGACACGGTGCGTACAACGGCCCGGTCGGGGCGATCCGGCCGGGCCGCGGCACGCCTGGGCACGCGCCGTCTGAATCGCTGCCGGCCCCGGCGCGGGGAGATCAGCCGCGCTTCATGAGGCGGCCGACGGCGGCCATCATCTCGGTGGCCATTTCGTCGGCGCGGCCCTCGGCGGCACCTTCGTGCATGCAGTGTCGGGCGTGTCCGTCGAGCAGGCCGAGGGCGACCTTGTCCAGGGCGGCCTGGATGGCGGAGATCTGGGTGAGCACGTCGATGCAGTAGCGGTCGTCGTCGACCATCTTCTCGATGCCGCGGACCTGGCCCTCGACGCGGCGGAGCCGGGCGAGCAGTTGATCCTTGCTGGCGGTGTATCCGCGGATCGGCGTGGGTGTGGTCATGAAACCCAGAATAGCCTACCCCGGGGGGGTATGCTAACGTGCGATGAGAGATACCTCTGGGGGGTATCTTCGGGCGGCGAGCCGCCCGTGGCGATTGTTTGGGAGGAGCGACCTGATGACCACCGCCACCTATCAGGTGAAGGGTATGACCTGCGGGCACTGCGTGAGTTCGGTGAGCACCGAGATCAGCGGGATCGCCGGCGTACGCGATGTCCAGGTCGACCTCGCCTCCGGGCAGGTCACCATCAACAGCGAGGCGCCGCTGGATCCCGCAGCGGTTCGGGCCGCGGTCGACGAGGCCGGCTATGAGCTCGTCAACGCCTGACCGTTCTTTCGAAGCTGACAAGAACTGAGGTATCCAGTCATGAACACGGCGACGAAGCTGAGCGGTTTCGCGCTCGGCCTCGCGGCGGTGTTCGGTGCGGCGTACGGGGTCGGCCAGCTGGCCGACCCCGTCGCGCCAGCCACCGGGACCCGCCACGACACGACCGCCGCTCACGGCAGCGCCCCCCATGACGGAACCGGAAGCGAAGCGGCCTCCCAGATTCCCGGCGGGCTGCTGGTTTCCGACCGCGGCTACACCCTGGCCCCGGTTTCCGCCCCACCCGGCGAGTTCGCCTTCCGGATCACCGGTCCGGACGGGCAGACCGTCACCGCCTTCGACGAGGCCCACGACAAGCGGATGCACCTGATCGTCACCCGCAGGGACCTGTCCGGCTTCCGGCATGTACACCCCGAGATGGCCGCCGATGGCACCTGGCGGGTGGCCGCACCGTTCGGGGATCCGGGAACCTGGCGCGCCTTCGCCGACTTCATTCCCACCGGCGGTGAGGCACTCACGCTCGGCGTGGATGTCGACCTGCCGGGCGCCTTCACTCCGCGACAGGTGCCTGCGCCAGCACGCACCGCCAGCGTGGACGGCTACACGGTTGCCCTCGACGGTGACCTACGGCCGGGGGCGACCGCCAAACTGACCCTGACCATCAGCCGGGACGGGGTGCCGGTCACCGACCTGCAGCCCTACCTCGGCGCCTACGGCCACCTGGTGGCCCTGCGCTCGGGTGACCTGGCCTACCTGCACGTGCACCCCGACGGGGAACCAGGTGACGGGCGCACCGTATCAGGCCCACAGGTCACCTTCCACACCGAAGTTCCCTCGGCCGGCACCTACCGCCTGTACCTGGACTTCCAGCACGCCGGCACGGTGCGGACAGCCGAGTTCACCCTGACCGCCGTCGGTATCGGGGACCGCGCACCGGGCAGCCCGGCAACGCCGCACGGGCCCTCCAGCCCGGCCGCGACCACCACTGACGGGCACGGCGACCCCGGCCACGGCCACGACTGATCGGAGCTGGCGATGACATCCAGTGCGAAGCCCTTGCAGCTCGCCGCGAATCAGATCGAGCTGGCCATCGGCGGGATGACCTGCGCCTCCTGCGCGGCGCGGATCGAGAAGAAGCTGAACCGGCTGGACGGTGTGTCGGCCACGGTCAACTACGCCACGGAGAAGGCGACCGTCCAGTACACCGGCGCCATCACCCCGGACGACTTGATCGCCACCGTGGAGAAGACCGGCTACCGCGCCGCCCTGCCACCCCCGCCAGGTCCCGCCAGCACCTCCCAGCCGGCCGAACCGGTCGACGAACTGGGCAGCGTACGGACCCGCCTGTGGGTCTCCGTGGCGCTGAGCGTCCCGGTGATCGCCCTGGCCATGGTGCCGGCCTGGCAGTTCACCTACTGGCAGTGGCTGTCGCTGACCCTGGCCGCCCCGGTGGTCGTCTGGGGCGGCCTGCCGTTCCACCGCGCGGCGCTGGTCAACCTGCGCCACGGCGCCGCCACCATGGACACGCTGGTCTCGATGGGCACCCTCGCCGCCTTGGGCTGGTCGGTCTGGGCGCTGTTCCTCGGCGACGCGGGGACGCCCGGGCTGACCCACCCCTTCAGCTTCGACGTCAGCCGAGACGGTGGTGCCGGGCACATCTACCTGGAAGCAGCGGCCGGCGTCACGACGTTCATCCTCGCGGGCCGCTACTTCGAGGCCCGATCGAAGCGGACCGCCGGGGCGGCACTGCGCGCCCTGCTGGAACTCGGTGCGAAGGACGTCGCCGTGCTCCGCGACGGCGCCGAGATCCGCATCCCTGTCGATCAACTCGTGGTGGGGGACCGGTTCGTGGTGCGCCCGGGCGAGAAGATCGCCACCGACGGGACGGTGCACGAGGGGACCTCGGCGGTCGACGCCAGCATGCTGACCGGCGAATCCGTTCCGATCGAAGTCGGTCCCGGCGACACCGTGGTCGGTGCCACCGTCAACGCCGGCGGCCGGCTCGTCGTCACCGCCACTCGCGTCGGCGCGGACACCCAGCTCGCCCAGATGGCGAAGCTCGTCGAGCAGGCGCAAACCGGCAAGGCCGCGGTGCAGCGACTGGCCGACCGGATCTCGGGGGTGTTCGTTCCCATCGTGATCGCCCTCGCGGCGGGCACCCTCGGATTCTGGATCGGCAACGGCGCTGGTCTGGCAGCAGCGTTCACCGCCACCGTGGCCGTACTGATCATCGCCTGCCCGTGCGCGCTCGGGCTGGCCACCCCGACCGCGCTACTGGTCGGCACCGGTCGTGGCGCCCAGCTCGGCATTTTGATCAAGGGGCCGGAGGTGCTGGAATCGACCCGGCGGATCGACACGGTGGTGCTCGACAAGACCGGCACCGTGACCACCGGAAAGATGACCTTGGTGGACGTGCGCCCGATCGAGGGCCAGGACGCCGACGAGCTGCTCCGGCGCGCCGGGGCGATCGAGACGGCCAGCGAACACCCGATCGCTCAGGCGATCGCCGCCGGCGCCGCCGATGCGGGGCCGCTGCCGCCCGTGACCGGGTTCGCCAACGTCGAAGGCCTCGGCGTGACCGGCGTCATCGAGGGCTGTGAGCTGGTGGTGGGCCGTGCCCGGCTGCTGCGTGAGCGCGGCCTGCACATTTCCGCCGAGGTGGAACGGGCCGCCGGCCAGGCGGAATCCGCCGGGCGTACCGCCGTGCTGGCCGGCTGGGAGGGACGCGCCCGCGGTGTCCTCGCCGTCGCCGACGTGGTCAAGCCGACCAGCCGGGCGGCGGTCGGCCAGCTGCGGGCGCTCGGCCTGAAACCGATCCTGCTCACCGGCGACAACACCACTGTCGCGAACGCGGTGGCCGCCGAGGTCGGTATCGACGAGGTGATCGCCGAGGTGCTGCCCGCCGACAAGGTCGACGTGGTCAAGCGTCTCCAAGCCGACGGGAAGGTGGTGGCCATGGTCGGCGACGGCGTCAACGACGCTGCCGCGCTCACCCAGGCCGATCTGGGTCTGGCCATGGGCACCGGCACCGACGTGGCGATCGAGGCATCCGACCTGACGCTGGTCCGGGGCGACCTGACCGCCGCCGTGGATGCCATCCGGCTGGCCCGGCGTACCCTGCGGATCATCAAGAGCAACCTGTTCTGGGCGTTCGCCTACAACGTCGCCGCCCTGCCCCTGGCGGCGGCAGGGCTGCTCAACCCGATGATCGCCGGTGCCGCGATGGCCTTCTCCTCGGTCTTCGTGGTCGCCAACAGCCTCCGCCTGCGCCGTTTCTACCCCATCGGATAAGGCCCCGCACGTTCAGGCGCCCATTCCTCGTCCGGATGGGCGCCTCGCATCGCCTTCGAAGTCTGCTGGGCGTCGACCAGCCAGCGCTCGCTCGCGCCCGCTGAAGGCCTGTCGTCAGGACGCTCGTCGACCTCTGGCCTCATTCGAGAGGCAGACCCATGGGCGCGGAGGGCATGACGGACGAGCTGACGGGTAGCTGAACAGATGACCCACGACAAAGGAGCCGACGATGACAACCATGGCGATGCTTGACACGTACCCGCAGTCCATGAACCTGGATCGCACGAAGTTGGCGGCGGTGATCGACACTCTCCACGCGTGTAGCCAGGCGTGCACCGCGTGTGCGGACGCCTGCCTCAGCGACAACATGGTTGCCGAACTGACCAAGTGCATCCGCTCGAACCTGGACTGCGCTGACATCTGCACCACCACCGCGCGTGTCCTGTCACGGCACACCGGCTACGACGCCAACATCACCCGCACCATGCTCGAAGCGTGCGCCACCGCCTGCAAGGCATGCGGCGACGAGTGCGCCGCGCACGCCGACATGCACGAACACTGCCGCGTCTGCGCAGAGGCGTGCCGTGCCTGCGAGCAAGCGTGCCGGGACCTGCTCGCCACGATCAGCTGACAGCAGCCGAACGGGCGGCCGTCACCGAATCTTGAGCCCCTTGCGCCCATTCGTTGCGGCCGCCCCACCCGTGCGATGCCGCCGGGCCGAGCCGCGGGCGGCGAACCCGGTCGCCCCCCTCGGTTTGTAGATGGCCAGTACCGTGGCCGTCAGAAGGATCACCAGGCCGCCGACGGCATGGACGACCAGCGACACCACCGCCTCACGCCACTGCATCCCATCCGCCGTGGGCGGTGACGCCACCGTCGCGTCGGCGAGCGCGGCAACCGGTTCCACTTGCATGATCAGGACTGCCGTGGCCACCACGACGATGGCCAGCTTGATCAGCACCCACCAGTGACGCACCAGGCCCCACGGTGAGACGAGCGACGACACCACACCGCTGAGCAGCGAGGCGACCGCGAGGGGAACGATCGCGAACCGTACGGCCAGATCCATCGCCAGGCAGGCAGCGCGCATCACGAGCGGGTCGTCGCCGCGTAGCGCTGCCAGGGCCAGGACGAGGAACACGACGACCGCGCCGAGCCACCCGAGCGACGTCACCGCGTGCACGAACAACGCCGCCTTGCGGAGGTGCCACCGCACGCGTGCTACCGCCCGCCCGGCAGATGCCGGCCCGGACCATGCTCACCGGCCAGACCGGTCACCTGGAAGACGACGAACGTCACCAGCAGCAGCGCCACCACCAAGCCCACGACCTTGACCCACCGCGGCGTACCCGTCGACGACCCCTGCCCCTCTGCCTGATCCGCCATGACACTCCCTACCGATGTCGCGCCACCTGACTCCAGCTTTATCGAAACAGTGTGTCTTACTGCGGTCGTGGTGTCTACACAGGCGGCGGGGTGTATCGTGCAAGGGTGCCGAGGTTGTGGAACGACACGATCGAGGCGCACCGGACGGCGGTGCGCCACGCGGTCCTCGACGCCGCCGCAACCCTGGTCGCCGACCACGGCCTGACCGGCGTGACCATGTCGGGCATCGCCGAACTCACCGGCATCGGCCGCGCCACCCTCTACAAGTACTTCCCCGACGTCGAAGCGATCCTGCTCGCATGGCACGAACGGCAGGTCACTCACCACCTCGATCACCTCCGTGCCATCCGGGACAACGCCGACGGCCCATCGGAGCGGCTGCACGCCGTCCTGGCGGCCTACGCGCGGCTGTCGCGGCACCGCCATGGCGGTGACCTCGCCGCCGCCCTGCATCGAGGCGACCACGCCACCGAGGCACACGCACGCTTGCATGCCCTGCTCCGGGAACTGATCACGGACGCCGCCGAGGCCGGACAGGCCCGCGACGACATCCCCGCCGATGAGCTTGCTGCCTTCTGCCAGCACGCGCTGACCGCCTCGGCAACCGTGACATCCGATGACGGGCTCCACCGCCTCGTCAGGCTCACCCTCACCGCGATCCACCCCGCTGCCGACCGCCCAACCTCCCAGCAAGCCCCACGCTGACGCCGGTCAGTCGAGGGCCTGACAGCCTTGGCCAACGTGGCATACGGAAGATCTTCGGGATCTCGGGCTGCAGAGGTCGCTGGTGACAGTAAGACAAGCGGTTCGCCGCTCGATGTTGCTATGGCGTGGAGGCCGAGAGGCGGCTTCGCGGGCAGATGTTCGATCGGGAGAAGCCTTGTTCTGTATCTCGAAGGAGTGAGGGGCGCCGGTCGTTGATCTCCAGCGCCCCTGTCGGGCCGGACATCTCACAACCGTCTCACGGACGGTCTGGCAAGCCTCGGTGAATGTCGGTGCGACCCACACTCTGACCTTGCCGCTGACCCGCACGTCCGGCACGATTCGGCACTGCCTGGCGGACCTCAGTAGGTCGGCTGGTTCACTGGGGGTCAAGGGGTCGTCGGTTCGAATCCGGCCGTCCCGACATTACGAGGGTTTTCGCAGGTCAAAGACCTGCGGGGACCCTCACTTCATTATCCAAGATCGACGTGGCGGCGGGTAAGCCGTTGCTGGAACCCCTGACTCGGGTGGTCTTGCGAGTCGATCTTCGCCGTCGTGGCTGAGAATCGCCTGGTGGGCGTGCAGAGTCAGCCTCGCTGAGGGGTTGTTGGACCGCTTGGCAGTGGACGATTCTTGGGTAAAACGGGCGCGGTCGACCTATCCGACGTCGACTGGTGGACGTGGTTGGTGTGGGCCGCCTTCGTCCAGTTACGCCTCGCCTGAGGTGCCCTCGTCGATCTACGCCGGCACTGGAGGGCCCTGCATCATCCGGCTGCGTTTTCACGTCGGTGGGCGGTGGGGTGGAGGCGGCCACGATCGGCGTCGAGCGTGCTGGTGGCGGCGGGTCGCGATCTCCGCCGCAGTGCGCCAGTGCCTCGGCGGCAGGGCAGGTTAGTGGTCGGCAGGGCGGCGCACAAGGTGTGCTCCTGATCACATATTGATTTTCATCGAACGGTTTCCCGTCGCCCTAAGTGATCAAGCGATGTTGCGCCCATCGATGCATTGCTTGTGATCGATATTGCGTGGTGGGTGACGGTTTTTTCATGGCGTAGCGGGGCGGTCGGGGGGAGGTTGAGGCCCTACTGTCGCTGCCACTGCTTGCTCTCAGCGGGGGTGTGTGTTGGGCGTTCGGTGGCGGCGTGGGTTGTCCGCGGCGGTGGCGGCGGTGGTGGCTGTCGGGGTGATCGGTGTTCCGGCGCCGGAGCGGGTCGTTGCGGCGGGACGACAGTGCGTGGACGTGGCCGGCTCCGAGGTTGAGGCAAGGGCGCTGGCTGCCTCCTGCGGGCAGCCGGTGGTGGTGGACGGGTCGCGGACGGAGTTCGCCGAGGTGACCGCGTTGCCGGACGGGCGGCTGCAGTTCGCGTCCGCGGTGGTGCCGCAGCGCACCCGTAAGGCCGGCAGTTGGCGGGATATCGATCTCAACCTGGCCCGGGGTGGAGACGGGTTGTGGCGCCCCGGGGTCTCGGTCGCGGACGTGGCGTTCTCGGGTGGTGGGGACGGGGCGATGGTAACGCTGACGCGTGGCGGGCGGACGGTCACCCTCTCGTGGCCGGGGACGTTGCCGGCGCCGACGGTGTCGGGGGATGCGTTGACCTACGCGGACGTGCTTGCCGATGTGGATCTGGTGGTGCGGGCGACGCGGACGGGCTTCACGCACGTGCTGGTGGTCAAGACGCGGGCGGCGGCGACGCATCCTGACGTCCGTGAGCCGCGGTTCCGCATTGGTGGGGACGTCGAGGTCGTGGCGGGCCCGGATGGCGGCCTGCGGGCGATGGCAGGTGGTGCTGTGGTCGCTTCGGCAGAGCCGGCGGTGATGTGGGATTCCCGGGTGGGGGCGGTGGACGGCGTCTCGGCGCGGGGGTCGTCGACCGAGAGTTCGCCGTCGACCGCGACGGTGGCGGGGGATGCGGCACGGACCGGCAAGGTTGATGTCGAGGTGTCTGGCGACCACCTGGTGCTGCGTCCGGATGAGACGTTGCTGGACCATCCGGATGTGGTGTTCCCGCTGTTCGTGGACCCGGCGTGGTCGGTGTTCAAGAGCAAGTGGGCGTACGGGACGAACAACGGGTCGTCGAACTCGGACACGAGTCGCGCGCGAGTGGGGCTGAACCCGGATACCGGCGCCCTTTACCGGTCGTACTTCGCGTTCTCGACGACGGCCAACGGAGTGTCGCTCAAGGGCAAGCACATCGAGTCGGCGTACGTGCAGATGAAGCTGGACCACTCGTGGTCGTGCGAGCCGACGGTGTCGGCGATGTATCTGACCTCGGCGATCAACGCGACGCCGAAGGCGACGTGGTCGACGATGAAGATGAGAGCGTTCCTGAACTCGGCGAAGGGGAACGCGAATGAGGCCGGCGGTTGTTCGTCGATCCAACCCGACATGATCATGAACTTCAAGGGCTCGAACACCACCAACCAGGTGCAGGCCGCGGCGACCGGGAACTGGAGTTCGATCACCGTGGCGTTCACCGCCCGCGCGGCGGATGGGTCGGGGGAGTCGACGGAGGATCGTTGGAAGAAGTTCTTTCCCAATGATGCGAAGCTGATCGTCGACTACGACACCAAGCCCGGTGCCCCGCACACCCTCCAGGCCGCTGGCGTGACCTGCGGCTCCGGTGTGCTGACGATCGGCACATTGGCCCCGACGTTCTCGGCGGTCTTCCCCGACGCAGACAGCAGCGACTCACTGACCGGCACCTTCGAATGGATCGAGGTGCCGGCGGGCGGCATAAGCACCGTGACGTCCACCTTCCCGGCCCGTAAGAGTCCGCCGCCGGCGAGGACGGGAATCACCCCGAACAGTCGGGCGACGAGTTCCGCGGTGACGGTCGCCAAGGGACCTACCTACGCGTTCCGCGCCAGGGGCACCGACAAGGCCCCGTACTCGATCACCGGCTCGTGGTCGTCGTGGTGCCAGTTCACCCCGGATACCACGGTGCCGCCGGTGCCCACGATCACCCCGGGCACCGCCGGTGGCCCGGGCAAGACGATGACCTTCTCGATCAGCACCACTACCACGGACGTGACCAAGTTCCGCTTCGGCTGGTCCAACCCGCCCACGACCGAGGTCGCCGCCAGCGGCACCAACCCGAAGACGGCCACGGTCACCGTCACCGTGCCCAGCTTCGGGCAGAACACCCTCTGGGTTCGTGGCATTGACGCCACCGGCAATCTCGGCAACATCGGTTCCGCCACCTTCACCGCACCCCGACCCTCACCGGCTATCGCCCAGTGGGGTCTGGAGCAGTACCCCGGCGTCGACCAGACGTCCGCGCTCGCCGATCAGCAGCCCACGCTGGGCGGTCTAACCGACCTGAGCGCGTCCAACGTCAGCTGGGTCGACGATGTTCGCCTGAACGGTGGCAAGACCGCTGGCCTCAACGGCAGCTCGTCGGTGTTGACCACGCCGGGCAGTGTCGTCAACACGGCCAACTCCTTCAGCATCGCCACATGGGTCCGGCTCACCTCGCTGCCGACGACCGGCGATGTCGTCATCGCATCCCAGGCGGGGGCGAGCGCCGCCGGGTTTCATCTGGGCACACGGTTGGTCGGGTCTCCGTTGACGCCACGGTGGTCGTTCCTGATGAAGGACAGCGACGACCAGTCAAGTACCACCCGTGCGGCGTACAGCGCCACGGCCTTGACCTCTGCCGATGTCGGGCGTTGGACGCACATCGCGGGCGTGTATGACAAGGCCGCTGGCAAGGTCCGGCTCTATGTCGACGGCGAGCTTGTCTCCGAGGTCGACCGCAGCGGCACGCCGTGGAACGCCACCGGCACGTTCGCGGTGGGTCGGGGGTGGAGCTCCGGCGTAGCGAGCAACTGGTTCCACGGCACCGTCGCCGACGTTCAGGCGTACGACCGGGTGCTGGTGCCGCATGATTTCGTTGGCCAGCTGGCACAGGATCCGGCCTCCGGCGGGTTCCACGAGCCGGGGATGCTGACTCCGGTGCGGGTGGGCGACTGGGACTTCGAGTTCGCGACGCCTTGCTACCTGGCCGATCTGCGGGACACCTGCCAGGTGCGCGACATAGTGACGAGCTGGGATCGGTGGCTGGCACTGACGCGCGGTTCCGCCGTGGGAGCCGGCTATGCCACCGACGGCTCGGGGCTGTGGCTCGACGACGAGTACTTCCCGGAGGAGGGGTACACCGAGAGCACCGCGGAGTACGGGCGAAGCGCGGTGAAGGCGGGGACCACGCCGCCGGACGCCGACGGTCTGGAGTTCACCCAGTGGCAGGACAAGCCGGTCCTGCGTACCGATCAGTCGTTCACGATGTCGGCCTGGGTGATGCTCGACCGGCTCGACGGCATGCGGACGGCGGTGTCCCAACGTGGGCAGCATGCCAGCGGCGGCTGGCTCAAGTTCAACTCCACTCTGAGCAAGTGGCAGTTCGCCATCAGCGACGAGGACACCAGCACCACACCGACGGCCAGCATCACGTCGACGTCAACCGCCGAGGAGGGCGTGTGGACGCACCTTGTCGGCGTGTACGACGCTGGGCGGAAGCAGATCCGCCTCTACGTCAACGGTGAGCTCGAAGGGGTCACGCAGAACATCTCCTTCACTCCGATGGTGTCGACCGGACCGCTGTTGGTGGGCCGGGTCCAGTGGCAGGGCCAGTTGAAGGACCCGTGGATCGGCGGCATCGACAACGTCGCCGTGTTCCAGGGCGCACTGACGGACACGGCGGTGTACATGCTGTACGACTCGTAGCCCGCGGCCAGGCCGGGTGGCAGCACGCTCCGGTGCTCGGGGCGCCGCCGACCAACGTAGGCCGCTCACCTGCTGACCCGCGGGCCGGACCGAACACGTCCGACGTCCAGCTCGCGCAATTGCCGATATGACCCATCTGCACCCCTGCTCCAAGCGGCTTTCCTGACCGGGGAGAAAGCATGTTCTCTGCACTACCTGCCCACGATTCGCGGCAGCCACGACGGAGCTTGCGTGCAGCCGGCCGCCTGCGCCGGTGGATCGCCGGCCTGACGGCCGTTCCCGTGGCGGCGTCGCTGCTGGTCGGTGTGCCGGCCGAGGCGGTCGCCCCGAAGGCCGAGCCGACGCGGCCACCGGCAGAAAAGCTCGACACGCACGGCGCTTCTGTGTCGGGGCGGGCGTGGACGCAGAAGCTGATGCAGGACACGCCGCTCCCAAAGCCGGTGTGGCCGACAGCCAGCACCGCCCGGATCACGCTCGATTCGCCGAGCACGTCAGGTCGGGGCGTCAGAGCGGGTGCCCTTCCGGTGTGGGTCGCTCGCGGCAGCGGTCCGGCCGGTGCGCGGGTCACCAGCGTCGACGTGCAGGTGGTGGATCGGGAGTCACTACCGGGCAGCTGGCGTGACGGCCTGGTGCTCAAGGTGACGGCGCCGGCCGGGGCTGCGGCCGGAACGGCAAAGGTGTCGGTGGACTACAACTCGTTCCGGCACGCGGTGGGCGGGTCTTGGGCGTCGCGGCTGCGGCTGTGGCAGGTCCCGACCTGTGCCCTGTCGACACCGGACGCGCCGGGTTGCCGGTCCGTGCCGCTGCCCACGAGGAACGACCTCGGTACGGGAGTGGCGACCGCGGAGGTGACCGCCCCCACCTCGACCATGCCGAGGGAGCTGAGCCGGCTGTCGGGGGAGACGACCCCGGCGGCTGGCTCGTTCATCGTCTTGGCGGCGGCCGGGTCGGGCGCGGACGGCGACTTCACCGCCACCGGCCTCGCGCCCTCGTCGACCTGGTCGGCGGGCGGCTCGTCCGGTGACTTCTCGTGGAACTATCCGCTGCGTACGCCGCCGGCGACCGGCCCGGAGCCGTCGGTCGCCCTGGCCTACTCGTCGGCCTCGGTGGATGGCCGCTCCGAGGTGACGAACAACCAGCCGTCGTGGATCGGTGAGGGTTTCGACTATTCGCCCGGGTTCATCGAGCGGCGGTACGTGCCCTGCGCGGAGGACCGGAAGACAAGCGGCGCGAACAACACCACCGACACCGGTGACCTGTGCTGGCGCTCGGACAACGCGACGATGAACCTGAACGGCCGCAGCACCGAGCTCGTGTTCGAGACCGGCAAGGGTTGGCATACCCGCTCGGAAGACGGATCGAAGATCGAGAAGTTGACCGGCGCATCGGGCAACGGCGACAACAACGGCGAGCACTGGAAGGTCACCACCACCGACGGCACCCAGTATTTCTTCGGCCTGCACGCGCTGCCGGGCCACACGGCGAAGACCAACTCGGCCCTAGCAGTGCCGGTGTTCGGCAACCACACGGGGGAGCCGTGCCACGCCGCGGCCTTCGCCAGCTCCGACTGCCAGCAGGCCTGGCGGTGGAATGTGGACTACGTCGTCGATGTGCGCGGCAACACGATGTCGTTGTGGTACGGCAAGGAGACCAACAAGTACGCCCGCAACGACACCGACTCCGACGACGTGTCCTACGACCGGGCAGGGTATCTGGAGCGAATCGACTACGGCACCTACGACCGAACCGCGGACATCCACGGGGTGACGGAACGCAGCACCAGTCCGTACGCGCGGGTGGTGTTCGAGACGGACATGCGGTGTTTCGACAACTGCGGCACCGAGTCGAGCCCGGTGAAGGCGTCGTGGAAGGACACCCCCTGGGATCAGGAGTGCAAGGCGTCGGCGACGTCGTGCGCGCAGCAGTACTCACCGACGTTCTGGACGACGAAGCGGCTGAAGAAAATCACCACGAGGGTGTGGGACACCACCAAGACCACCCCGGCCTGGCAGGACGTCGAGTCATGGACCCTGTCGCACACCTTCGCCGCGACGGCGGACTCCACACACACCGGACTGTGGCTGAACCGCATCGACCACGCGGGGCACGTAGGCGGCACCGTCAGCCTGCCGCCGGTCACCTTCGAGCCGGAGTCGTTGCCGAACCGGGTACTGACCGAGCACGGTACGACCGACAACTGGCTACGGATCTCCAGCATCGTGACGGAGACCGGATCCCGGATCAAGGTCGACTACGCGCAGCCGGAGTGCACCGAGGCGATCGTCGAGACGTTGAACCCGCACACGAACACCAAACGGTGCTACCCCGTGCGGGTGCCGGACCCGGCCGACCCCACCGGTGAGCGGCTCATCACCGAATGGTGGCACAAACATCGGGTCGAGCACGTCGCCGAAGACGACATCCAACTCGCCGACGGGCACCAGGCGCCGTCGAAGCACACCTGGTATCAGTACGTGGGATCGCCGGCCTGGCACTACGCCGACGACGACGGTCTGACCAGACCGGAACGTAAGACATGGTCGCAGTGGCGTGGCTACGCGCAGGTCAAGACCCGCGTCGGTGACGACTCGGCGACCCAGACACTCGCCGTGACAACCTTCATGCGGGGTATGCACGGCGACAAGGCCAGCCCGAGCGGCGGCACCCGCAACGTGACGGTCCCGGCCTCACTGGGCACCGAAACCGTCTACGACGAGGACCAGTTCGCCGGCCAGGTGCGCGAGCAGGTCGTCTACAACGGCGTCGAGACCAAGCCGGTGTCGAAGACGGTGAACGTGCCGTGGCGGTCCAACCCGACCGCGAGCCGGACGATCAACGGCGACACCGTCGAGGCCCGGTTCGTCGACACACAGACCACCTACACGGCCACCGCCCTGGGCGTCGACGGGAGCCAGGGCTGGCGCACCTCCCGGGGCACCAAGAACCTGGATCACACGTACGGCACGGTCAACTGGTCACAGGACGACGGCGACATCGCCGTCACCGGCGACGAGAAATGCATCACCTACCGCTACAACCGCAACACCGGCAAGAACCTCACCACCACGGTCAAGCAGACGACCACCACCGCGCTGGCCTGCGGCACGACCCCGTCCACCGTCGATGACGTGATCTCCGACGCGCGGACCTACTACGACGAAGCCAGCAGCGTCGACACCGCCCCGAAGTACGGATCGGTGACGAAGACCGAGCAGATCAAGGACTGGTCGACCGGCACCGGCACTGTGTGGCAGGTCGTGTCGCAGGGCGGCTATGACTCCGCGGGCCGGCCGGTGAGTGCGACCGACATCAAGGGCAATGTCACCACGACTG
>NZ_JBIAYZ010000019.1:0-103059 GCF_042898635.1 Micromonospora sp. NPDC000442
TTTTAGAAACCACCCCGCCCCCTTGTGTACCCCCCCCGGGGCACACCCCCCACCCCCCCCACCCCCCCCACCCCCCCCCCGGCCCCCCCCCGCCCGGGGGGGGCCCCTTCGTCGTCCCCACCCCCACCCCCGGTTCCCGCCACCGCACAGGACCGCACCGCACCGCACCGAGGACCGGACGAACCGACAGCGCACCAGTCGTCGGCCGGTCCCGCCGCAGCCCGGTGATGATCGGCAGGACAGGGCCTAGGTGCAGGTCAGGCGAGGGTCAGGGTTTCGAATCCGTTACCTGGGAGCGCCACGCAGGTGTTGACACCTACTGGCGACCCGACGTAGCGTCGCCCGAAAGTTGTACATGGTTGTCCATAGACAAGAGGCAGGCATGAAGATTGCGGTGATTGGCAGCTACGGCGCCGGGCTTACCATGCGGGTGCCGCGGGCACCAGTCGCTGGCGAGACCCTCTCCGGCGGCCGATTCGCCTCCGGACACGGCGGCAAGGGATCGAATCAGGCCGTGGCCGCAGCGCGCCTCGGCGCCGAGGTCAGCTTCCTGACCGCGATCGGTCGGGACCAGTTCGGTGACGCGGCTCGCCGCCTGTGGGACGACGAGGGGGTGGACGCCAGCGCAGTCCGCACCACCGACGCCGCCACCATGGTCGGCTTCATCCTCGTGGACGACGAGGGCGAGAACCGGATCACCATCGCGCCGGGTGCCCTCGACGAGCTCACCCCGGCCGACGTCGACCGGTTCGCCTACCGCATCGCCGAGGCCGACCTGGTCGTCGTCAGCCTGGAGATCCCGCTGCCGATCGCGCTAGCCGCGCTGCGTACTGCCCGGGCGCACGGGGTCCGCACGCTGCTCAACCCGGCCCCGGCCGTGGCTCTGCCCGATGAGGCGTGGGAGTGGATCGACGTGCTCACCCCCAATGCCAGCGAGGCACGGGTGCTCACCGGCCTGGACCCGACCGAGGTCGCCAGCGCCGAAGACATCGTGCAGCTGTTGCGGACCCGCTACTGCGGCGTCGTCGTACTGACCCTCGGTGCCGACGGCGCCCTCGTGGACTCCGGCGGGCACCAGACCCGGGTCGCGCCGGTCGCCGCACCACGGGTCGTCGACACCACAGGTGCGGGCGACGCCTTCACCGCAGCACTCGCTGTCGCCCTGACCCGGGGTGACGACCTCATCGAGGCGGTCCGGTACGCCGCCGCGGCCGGCGCCCATGCCGTCGGAGTCGCCGAGGTCATACCCGCCCTTCCCGGCCCGGACGATGTCGCGGCCCTGTTGAGGAGATGAGAGAGATGGCCCAGATGACCGCGCAGGCGGCACCGCCGGAGGTGTCCGTCGCCCCCCACCGCCCTTCGCCGCTACAACGTTTCCTGCACGCCCGCGAGGCGAGTACCTTCCTCGCTCTGATCGTGCTGTTCGCGTTGGGCAGCACGCTCGCCCCGGGCTTCCTCGGCACCGACAACTTCCTCACCGTCGGACAGCAGATCGCCCAGATCGGCATCATGGCGATCGGGGTCACCTTCGTCATCATCAACGCGGAGATCGACCTCTCCGTCGGCTCGATCTACGGGCTCGGCGCCGTCGTCACCGGCCTGCTGATGACCTCGGACATCGCCTGGCCCCTCGCCGCCCTCGGCGGGGTGGCCGCCGGTGCGGTCGCCGGCATGCTCAACGGCCTGATGACCGTGGGCTTCGGGATCCCGTCCTTCATCGTCACCCTCGGCACTCTGAGCGTGTACCGGGGCGTCACCCTGCTGCTCAGCGGCGGCTCGCCGATCTCACTGTCCAGCAGCGACCCGAACGTGGCAGAGTTCAACCTGCTCGGGCAGGGTGAGCTGTTCGGCCTCCTCCCCATGCAGCTGGTCATCTTCGCGCTGGTCGCCGTGCTCGGCGCGATCGTGCTGTCCCGCTCCCGGTACGGCTTCAACACGTACGCGGTCGGTGGCAGCGCCGAAGCCGCCCGGCTCTGCGGTATCAACACCGGCCGCGTGAAGATCGTCGCCTTCACCATCTCGGGCACCCTCGCCGGCCTCGCTGGCGTGCTCGGCCTGTCCTTCCTGTCCTACGTGCAGGGCGTCACCGGTACCGGGATGGAACTCGTGGCCATCTCCGCAGTGATCATCGGTGGCGCGGCGTTGTTCGGTGGTTCCGGCACGATGCTCGGCACCGTCATCGGCGTGGCGTTCATCGGCGTCCTGCAGAACATCCTCAACCTGCGCGGCATCTCCTCGTTCTGGCAGACCGTCGCGACCGGCGCGGTGATCATCCTCGCCGTGGCGGCCGACACCTGGCTGCGCAAACGCTCCGGGCGGCGCTGACCCGGCGTCCGCTCGGCAGTCGGGTGCGCAACGCACCATCCCATCTCACCCCAAAGGAGCCACCCCGATGAGACTCACCCTTGCCCGCCGGGCCGCGGTCGCCGCGACCCTCGGCCTGACCCTCGTGGCGAGCGCGGCCTGCGGCGCGGTCACCTCCGCCAACGACGACTCCGCCGACAGCGGCGGGTTCCAGCTCGCCGACTACATCTCCGAGGCTGTCGAGCAGGGCGACCAGCTCAAGATCCGGCTCAGCTACCACGACCCGTCCCTGGCCTTCGCCGTGCCGATCCGGGAGGGCATGGAACGCGCCGCCAAGGAGTTGGGCGTCGACGCGCAGATGATCGGACCCACCGGTGGCAGCGCCGCCGACCAGGTCGCCGAACTGCAAACTCTGATCAACCAGAAGCAGATCCACGGTCTGGCGGTCTCGTCGGCCAGCAACGATGCGCTGAAGCCGGTCATCGCCCAGGCGTACGACGCGGGAATCCCGATCATCTCGTTCAACACGAACAACCCGGAGTCCAAGCAGATGGGCTTCGTCGGCCAGGATCTGGTCGCCTCCGGTGAGTCCCTGGCCAAGGAACTGCTCGGCGTGCTCGACGGCGAGACGGGCAAGGTCGTGGTGGTCTCCGTCGACTCCGGCGCGGGTTGGTCCAACGACCGCTTCTCCGGCTTCGAGTCGGGCCTGAAGGACTCCGGCATCGAGATCGTCGGCCCGGTGAACACCGGTAACGAACCGAGCGCGGCGTACAACACGATCGAGTCGACGATGGCCGCCCAGAAGGACGCCATCGCGCTGGTCTCCCTCGACTGCTGCAGCTTCACCGCCGGTGCCAAGTGGCTCGAGCAGTCCGGCAACGCGGAGAAGATCCACGCTGTCGGCTTCGACGTGCAGCCCCAGACCGTGGAGTACCTCAAGGCCGGCGTGGTCGACCTGACCATCAGCCAGGGCCCGGCCGAGCAGGGCTACCAAGCCGTCAAGCTGCTCGCCGACCACCTCAAGAACGGCACCGAGATCACCGACGTGGACACCGGCGCGCTCGTGGTCACTCCCGAGAACGTGGCCTCGGTGCCGGTGGAGGGCTGACCCATGACCAGCCCGGCCACGATCGCCGCCCCGCCGACCCCCGCCGTCGAGGTGACCGGCCTGTCACGGCACTTCGGTCCCGTCCACGCTCTCCAGGATGTCTCCCTGAGCGTGCCGGCCGGCAGCCTCACCGCCGTCATGGGCGAGAACGGTGCCGGCAAGTCGACGCTGATGAAGATCCTGGCCGGGCTGGACAGCCCCACCGCCGGCACGGTACGGGTCGGCGGCGACGAAGTCCGCCGGTTCGATCCGGCCACCCTGCTGAGCCGGCACCGGGTGGCCCTGGTGCCGCAGGAACTCGCCCTCGCCCCGGACCGCACGGTCGCCGAGAACATCATGCTCGGCGTCGAGCCCGGCTCCCGAGCCTTCCCGGATCCCCGCCGAATGGACGAGCAGGCCGCCGCCCTGCTGGCACGTCTGGGCGTACAGGTGGATCCCCGCCGCACGGTGGGTCGGCTGGACGCCGCCACCCAGCAGCTCGTGGTCGTCGCCCGCTCGCTCGCCCGGCAGGCACGGCTGGTCATCCTCGACGAGCCGACCTCGATCCTCTCTCCCGCCGAGTCCGAGCGGCTGTTCGAGGTGATCGCTTCGCTGCGGGCCGACGGCGTGACGATGCTCTACGTCTCGCATCGGATGCCCGAGGTGTTCGCCCTGTCGCAGCACATCCACGTGCTGCGCGACGGGCGGCACGTGGCGCAGTGGCCCACTGCCGAGGTCACCCCGGATCAGGTGGTGGCGGCGATGGTGGGCCGGGAACTGGCCGGAGAGTTCGGCCGACACGAGCCAGCCGTGCCCGCCACCGCAGCCACCCCACGGTTGCGCCTGCGCGGCGTCTCCGGCGCGGGCTACACCGCGGTCGACCTTGACCTCGCGCCCGGCGAGGTGGTGGGCGTGGCGGGGCTGCCCGACAGCGGCCGGATCGAGTTGCTGCGGGGGATCTTCGGCGCCGACCCCGTCGACGACGGCGAACTGGCGCTGGACGGGAAGCCCTTCGTCGCCCGGTCGCCTCGCGACGCCATCGACGCTCAGGTGGCGTACCTGCCCGGCGAGCGGCGCCAGCAGGGGATCCTGCCGACGATGAGCGTGGCCGACAACGTCAACGCCCTGACGTTGCGCCGCCGCCAGTGGTTCGGTCTACTGCGGCGGCGGGCCCTGCGTGGCGACGCCCAGGCGCGTTCCCGCGAGCTGCGAGTCAAGACCGCGACGGTCACCCAGGGCATCACTCAGCTCTCCGGCGGCAACCAGCAGAAGGCCCTGCTGGCCCGCTGGTTGTCGATCGATCCCCGCCTGATGCTGCTGGACGAGCCCACCCGGGGCGTCGACGTCGGGGCGAAGGCAGAGATCTACCGGCTCTTCCGGACGCTGACCGAGGACGGGGTCGCCATCCTCGTCTCGTCGTCCGACCTGCCCGAACTGCTGACCGTCAGCGACCGGATCGCCGTCATGGCCGCCGGACGCGTGGTCGGCGTCATTCCCGCCGCCGAAGCCACCGAGGAGAAGGTCATGGCGCTGGCCACCGGCGCGCACACCATGAAGGAGACGACATGAAACGTACGGGCGTACTCAACGCCGAACTGTCCGGGGTGCTGGCCACTCTCGGCCACACCGACCTGCTGCTGGTGGTCGACGCCGGCTTCCCCATCCCGCGTACGGCCCACCGCGTCGACCTGGCCATCGCCGAGGACCTGCCTTCGCTCACCACCGTGCTCGACCTGGTCGCCGACGAGATCATCGTGGAGGACGTGGTCGTCGCCGAGGACGTCACCACCCACAACAATCCGCTCGCGGACTGGCTGGGGCAGCGCTTCCCGGGCGTGCCGCTGAGCACCCGTCAGCATGCCGAGATGCTCGGTGAGCTGGCCGGACAGGCCAAGGCGATCGTCCGTACCGGAGCCTTCAACCCGTGGGGAAACGTCGGCCTGATCTGTGGCGTGGACGTTCCGCGCTGGTTCGACGAGCCCGGAGTCATCGTGCCCGACTACTACCGGGACCGGATGTAGCGGCGCGCCCTGCGCCACGAGTACCACATTGGAGAAGAACGTGAGCACTGCCATCCTGGCCGACACCGTCGCCCCCGCCGCGTTGGCCCCGTACATCCAGCACACTCTCATCGAGGTCGGCGTCACCCGCGACCGGATCGTGGCCCACGCGGAGGAGGCCGCCCGGTACGGCTTCAACGCCGCGATGGTCCCCGGCTCGTGGGTACCGGAGGTCGCCGAGGTGCTACGCGGCACCGGCATCGAGGTCGCCTCAGCCCTGGACTTTCCCTCTGTCGGGGTGACCACCAGCGCCGGCAAGGCCGCCGAGGCGGAGAGCCTGGTACGGTCCGGTGCCACCCAGATCGACATCGGGGTGCAGATCGGCTGGCTCAAGAGCGGGCGGTACGACGCGTTCCGCGACGACATCGCGGGCGTGGTCCGCGCCGCGGGTGTGCCGATCAAGGTGATGCTCGAACTGCCGTTGCTCACCCCGGCCGAACGGGACATCGCCGTGGACCTGGCCGTGGAGGCCGGTGCGGCCGTACTCAAGAACGCCAGCAGCGGTGCCGTGGAGGTGGCCAACCCGGACAGCATTGCCTACCTGGTGGCGCGGGCGCCGCAGGGCGTGACGGTCAAGGCGTCCGGATCCATCAAGTCGTTCGATCAGGCGGTCGCGCTGCTGCGGGCGGGTGCGGTGCTGCTCGGCACCAGCGCCGGGGTGGCTATCGTCACCGACGCGACCGACGATCAGACGACAAGCTACTGAGCCGCCGCCGCCCCTCGGCCCGAGCGACCGCACCACGGTCGGCGTCGAGGGGCGACGGCCCCAGGGTGGAAGGTGACATGTCCGACCAGTTGCATGCGGCCGGGGCGTCCGAGCAGCTCGACCGGGACGCGCCGGTGCCCCTGCACGCCCAGGTGTCGGAGCAGATCCGAGCCCGGATCCTGTCCGCCGAGTGGCCGCCGCACTACCGGCTACGCAGCGAACCGGAGCTGGCGACCGAACTCGGCATCTCCCGTGGCACCCTACGTCGAGCGCTGTCCACGCTGATCCGCGACGGCCTGCTGGTGCAGGTACGCGGTCGCGGCACCTTCGTCACCTCCACCGCGATCGAACCGTCGATCGCCCAGAAGCTGACCACCCTGTCCGAGGACTTCGCCCGGCAGGGAGTCGCCGTCACCACGCAGGTGATCTCCGGGGAGGTCATGCCCGCGCCGTCGCCGGTGGCGGCCCTGCTCGACCTTCGACCAGGTCAGTCGGTGCTTCGGTTGGAACGGCTGAGGTCCATCACCGCAGGCCCGGTCGCCTGGTTGGTCAACTACGTACGCGTGGACCTGGCGCCCGGTCTGGAGCACGCCGACCTGGCTGATCGCTCCCTGTTCGGGCTGCTGGAGAACGACTACGGGCTCAAGATCAGCACCGGCCGGCGTACCTTCACCGCGACGGCGGCCTCCGGTCGGACCGCGGCGGCGCTGGAGGTGCCGGAGAACTTTCCGCTGCTCTACCTCGAACAGATCACCTATCTCGATGACGGCCGGCCGATCGAGTACTCAGACGTGTGGATCCACAGCGAGCGGATGCGCGTCACGTCGCTGCTGTCCCGCCGCTGACCGGCCGGGTGGGCGGATCAGCCGCCGGAGTCGTCCAGCTCGGCGCCCTCGGGAACGGTGTCGTCGTCGCGGCTGGCCAGCCAACCGTCGGGCAGGAAGACCTTGCCCGGTGAGTTGGTGCGCCCGCGTGGCTGGCCCAGCGTCTCCACCGGGAACGGCGCCGCCGGGTCGAGCTTGCCGAGCAGGTCGTCCAACTGGGCCAGGCTGTCGATCATCGCCAGCGAACGGCGCAGCTCGCTGCCGACCGGGAAGCCCTTGAGGTACCAGGCGACGTGCTTGCGGAAGTCGGTGCAGCCGTCCCGTTCACCACGAGCCGGGTTGCGGGCACCGACGGTGAACTGCTCGACCAGCAGCTCGGCGTGCCGGCGCATGGTCACCGCCACCTCGCCGAGGGTGGGCAGCCGACGCTGCGGCGAGCCGTCGAACGCGGCCTCCAGGTCGGCGAAGAGCCACGGCCGGCCCAGGCACCCACGGCCGATGACCACGCCGTCGACCCCGGTGTGCGCCACCATCCGCAGCGCGTCGTCGGCCTCCCAGATGTCGCCGTTGCCGAGCACCGGCACGTCGAGCGCCTGCTTGAGGGCGGCGATGGCGTCCCAGTCCGCCGTGCCCGAGTACCGCTGGGCGGCCGTACGCCCGTGCAGGGCGACCGCGGCGACGCCGGCCTCCTGGGCGGCGAGCCCCGCTTCGACGTACGTCAGGTGGTCGTCGTCGATGCCCTTGCGCATCTTGACCGTGACCGGCACCCCGGCGGGTGACGCGGCGTCCACCGCGGCCCGCACCAGGCGGGCGAAGAGCCGCCGCCGCCAGGGCAGCGCCGCGCCGCCACCGCGCCGGGTCACCTTCGGCACCGGGCAGCCGAAGTTGAGGTCGATGTGATCGGCGAGGTCCCGTTCGACCACGATCCGCACGGCGGCGGCGGTGGTCTCCGGGTCGGTCCCGTAGAGCTGGAGACTGCGCGGGCGCTCGTCCGCCCCGAACGCGATCATCCGCAGCGTCTTCGGGTTCCGCTCGACCAGCGCCACCGTCGTGATCATCTCGCAGACGTAGATGCCACCGCCCTGCTCCCGGCAGAGCTGCCGAAAGCCGACGTTGGTGATGCCGGCCATCGGCGCGAGCACCACCGGCGGCCACACCTGGTGCGGTCCGATGCTCAGCGACGGCCGGTCGGCGGCGGGACGGAGGGCGGTTTCCACCGGTCAAGGGTACGGCGGCCGCCGTCAGCGGCGCCGCCACGGCCACCAGTTGCGCCCGCCGCCTGAAGCGGACGCCTGCCGGACCAGGACCTCCGTCGCTCGCAGCTTCTGCCGGATCTCCGCCCCGGCCACGTCCAGCAGATCGGTCAGCAGGATGCCCTGCTTGATCACCAAGCGGGCACGCTCGACGTCGCCGGTCGCCACCAACGCCGGCGCGTAGATCGAGTAGGTGTTGGCCAGCTCCCACACCGTGATCGGCTGATGTGGGTCGAGCGCCTTCAGCCGCAGCTCCGTCGCCCGGGAGCCGGCCAGCGCCGCTTCCTGAGCATCGGATGCCGCGCCCTGCTGCTGGTGGCGGTGCAGCAGAGCGTTCGCATAGTTGTGGTAGGCGGTGGCCATCGCCGCACCGGTGCGCGGCCCCGCGCCAGGCGGCGGGCCGGCGGTGTGCAGTCCGACGCCGAGCGCCTTGTCCAGCAACTCCAGCCGAACCCCGGGGCTGCCGGCCACGAACGCCGACTCACCGCAGTCCACCATCGCGGTGATCAACTCGCCCAGCGCCTCGTCCCGGCGCGGCTGGGTCGGATCCGGATGCTCCGCCGCCACCGCCTGATGGATCTCCGCGAACAGCGTGACGGCCTCGTGGCCCGACTCCTTCGCCCGGTCGTGGCGGCCCATGCCGGCCAACACCATGCTGTGCCGCCACAGGGCCCGAGCCAGCTGACGTTGATCGTGCCGGTCGACCTGGCCACCCGCGACGGCCTGCCGGTACGCCTCGACTACCTGAACCCAGAGCGCGTCCGCCTGCGTCCACTGCGCTGGCCGGGTGGAGTACTCCCGCGCCCGCTCGAAGAACTCCTCGCGTGCTTCCGGCTCCACGTCGTTGGCCCTTCGTCGTCTCGGTGCGGATACGCCCGCCTTGGAGACATCATTGGCCATGGATGCCAGTCGGCTCGACCGTCGCACCCGGCCCGGGCTGCCGGGTTGGACCGGCGCGCCCGGGCGGAGGCGGGAATCAGCAGCCGGGGAGGTGGTCGATCAGGTAGCGCTCGACCTGGTCCAGGCCGATCCGTTCCTGGGTCATGGTGTCCCGGTTCCGCACGGTCACCGCGTTGTCGTCAAGCGTGTCGAAGTCGACGGTGACGCAGAACGGGGTGCCGATCTCGTCCTGCCGGCGGTAGCGACGACCGATGGCCTGCGAGTCGTCGAACTCGACCACCCAGCGCTTGCGCAGGTCGGCGGCGAGCTGCTTCGCCTTCGGTGAGAGCGCCTCGTTACGCGACAACGGCAGCACCGCCACCTTGACCGGGGCCAGTCGCGGGTCGAAGCGCATCACGGTGCGCTTGTCGACACCGCCCTTGGTGTTCGGCGCCTCGTCCTCGTCGTACGCCTCCAGCAGGAAGGCCAGCACCGCGCGGGTGAGGCCGGCGGCCGGCTCGATCACGTACGGGATCCACCGCTCCTGCTTGGTCTGGTCGAAGTACGACAGGTCGACGCCGGAGTGCTTGCTGTGCGTGGACAGGTCGAAGTCGGTGCGGTTGGCGATGCCCTCCAACTCGGCGAACTCGGTGCCACCGAACTGGAACCGGTACTCGATGTCGACGGTGCGCTTCGAGTAGTGGGAGAGCTTCTCCTTGGGGTGCTCGTAGAAGCGCAGGTTGTCCTCCGACAGACCGAGGTCGAGGTACCAGTTCCAGCGCTCGGCGAGCCAGTACTCGTGCCACTGCTCGTCGGTGCCCGGCTCGACGAAGAACTCCATCTCCATCTGCTCGAACTCCCGGGTACGGAAGATGAAGTTGCCCGGGGTGATCTCGTTGCGGAACGATTTGCCGGTCTGCGCGATGCCGAACGGCGGCTTCTTGCGGGCGACCGTCTCCACGTTGCGGTAGTTGACGAAGATGCCCTGGGCCGTCTCCGGCCGCAGGTAGTGCATACCCTCGTCGCTCTCCACCGGGCCGAGGTAGGTCTTCATCAGACCGTTGAACATCCGCGGCTCGGTGAAGGTGCCCTTGTTACCGCAGTTGGGGCAGTTCAGCTCGGCCAGCGAGGTCGGCGGGCGGCCGTGCTTGGCCTCGTACGCCTCCTCAAGATGGTCGGCGCGGAACCGCTTGTGGCAGGACTGGCACTCGGTCAGCGGGTCGACGAACGCCTCCAGGTGCCCCGAGGCGGCCCACACGTCCCGCGCGAGGATCACCGCGGAGTCCAGCCCCACCACGTCGTCGCGCTGCTGGACCATGGTCTTCCACCACTGCCGGCGGACGTTCTCCTTGAGTTCCACGCCGAGCGGGCCGTAGTCCCACGCCGACCGGGTGCCCCCGTAGATCTCGCTGGAGGGGAAGACGAAGCCCCGGCGCTTGGCGAGGCTGACGACGGCGTCGATACGGTCGGCTGGCATTTTTCCTCCTACGCCGACTGGCGGTCGGCGGGGACGTGACGGGCGGCGGGACGGTTCGGGACCACGGTACGACCGGTGCGTTCCCGAACCCAGCACATTACCTGCGGCCGGTCAGTTGACTCCGCACACCTCCATGCCACCGGTCTGCGGATCCTGCGCGAGCACGACCTGCTGGCGTTCCTGGCCGCCGCCGCGGTAGGTCACCTCCACCGGCACGGTGAGCGTGGTGGTGTCCACGTCGCCGACCCGGTAGGAGGAGATCTGCGGCTCAGCGGCGGAGCGGCGCTCGAACTCCTGCCGGGACTCGCGCCGCCGGGCGTCCTCACAGAGCTGGTCGTACGCCTGGCCGTAGTCACCGTTGGAGAGCGCCCGGTAGTAGTCGCCGGAGACCGTTCGGCCCTGCTCCTCGATCGCCTGCACCCCGCTGACCAGCAGGCCGACCACCGCCGTGCCGCCACCACCGCAACAGAGCAGCAGGGCCAGCGCCCCCGCGCCGAGACCGAGCCAGAGCCGGGACCGACGTCCCTCGGTCGGCGGCGCCGCGAACGGCGGCGCCACTCCCGGCCCGGGCGGCGGCACCGGTGCGCCCGAGTCCGGGCCCGGCGGCGTCGGTACGGGCGGCAGCTGGCCCCCGGCCGGCGCGCCGGGCGGGAACTGGCCCCCGGTCGGCGAGGTGGGCTGGAACTGCCCCACCGACGGCGAGCCGGGCGGCTGGTGGCCTGCCGGCGAGGCGTCAGCACCGGACGACGGGCCCTCGGTGTTGGCGGGCGACACCGCGGCGCCGGACGACGGCCCAGGGTTGGCCGGCGAGGTTGGGTCGATGGACGGTGATCCGGCGGAGCCGAAGGCGGGCGTCGGGCCGGTGCCGTCGTCGAGTGACGGTCCGGATGCGGCCGGCGGCGCGCCGCTTTCGCCGGGGACCTGGGGTCCCTGCTGGCCGGGCAGCGATGGGTCTGGTGGTGGGGCTGCCGGTCCGGGAGCGGTCATAGGAGCCAGCGTAGTGCCCGGCCACTCAGCGGTAAGGACCCGCAGCCCGGTCGCTGGCGGCCGTGACCACGTCCCCGCCCGGGGCGGCGGTCGCCAACGGCTCGTACGCGGACGGCTCGTCGACACTCTCGGCGAGCAGTGGCACCGCCGTGATCTTCACGTCGAACCCGCCGAGGGCGCGGCGGTAGGTGCCCACCGACTCCCACTCGGTGACCAGGCACCAGTGGCGAGGGTCGTCAAGCGCCCGGACCAGCTGTCCGCGCTGGTAGCCGGGCCGGGCGGCGAGCGCGGCGAGGGCGGCATGGGCCCGGGCGGTGAACGCTTCCGCGACGTCCTCGTCGACCACGAACCGGTTGGTCACCAGCACCGGATTCTCCTCCTCGTAAAGTCTGTGGGATGCAGCGTACGCAGCCTGGAATCGCCGGCCGACTGGCCCGGACAAACCCCACGACGGTGTTCCTGGTCACCCTCCTCCTCGCCCTGGTCGCGTTCTTCACTCCGGGTGTGATCGGCGGGCTGTTGACGCTGCTGCTGGCCGGCGCGCTGACGGCCCTGCTGGTGACCACCTGGTCGGTGCAGACGCCGCAGACCAGGGCGATCCGGCTGATCATGCTGACCCTGCTGGTCACGGCCAGTCTGGTGAAGCTGCTCTGACATGCAATCATGCGTTTTTGACAATCATTGTCGTTGTCGCGGACAGTCGATGACATGACCTTCCGCACCGCCCCGCGCGCCCTGGCCACCGCCACGGCCGCCCTGCTCGCCCTGACCGGCGTCACCGCCTGTTCGAACGACGACAGCCCGGCCGGCGCCGACCCGCAGCGGGTCGACGTGGTGGCCGGTTTCTACCCGTTGCAGTTCCTCGCCGAGCGGGTCGGCGGCGACGCCGTGGCCGTGACCAACCTGGCCCGCCCCGGTGCCGAGCCGCACGACCTGGAGCTGAACCCGGGTCAGGTGGGCCAGATCAGCGAGGCGGAGCTGGTCCTGTTCCTGCACGGCTTCCAACCCGCCGTGGACGAGGCGGTCGAACAGCAAGCCGGTGACCGCGCCTTCGACGTGGCGACCGTGGAACCGCTGCTGGACGCCACCGCCGGTGGCCACGACCACGACCACGAAGGCGAGGAGGAGCACGCCGAGGAGGAGCACGCGGAGGAGGCGTCCGACGGCGGCAAGGACCCGCACGTCTGGCTCGACCCGACCCGGCTGGCCACCATCGGCGACAAGCTCGCCGAACGGCTCGGCGCGGTCGACCCGGACCGGGCCGGCGAGTACACCCAGCGGGCCGCCACCCTGCGCACCGAACTGGAGCAGCTCGACACCGAATTCAACGAGGGGCTGAAGACCTGCCAGCGCCGGGAGATCGTGGTCAGCCACACCGCGTTCGGCTACCTGACGCAGAAGTACCAGCTGGAGCAGATCGGCATCAGCGGGCTCACCCCGGAGGACGAGCCCTCTCCGCAGCGGCTGGCGGCGGTGGCCGAGGAGGCCCGGGAGCACCAGGCCACCACGATCTTCTTCGAGACGCTGGTCAGCCCGAAGGTGGCCGAGACCATCGCCCGTGAGGTCGGCGCCCAGACCGCGGTGCTGGATCCGATCGAGGGCCTGTCAGCCGAGGGCGGCGGGGACTACCTTTCGGTGATGCGTACCAACCTGAAGACCCTGAGGACGGCGTTGAGCTGCTCGTGACACCTGACGTCATCACCGTCACGCACGGGGTGGTCGGCTACGACGGCCGCCCCGTGCTTCGTGACGTCTCGCTTACCGTTACCGCCGGCGAGGTGGTCGCGATCCTCGGAGCCAACGGCTCCGGCAAGTCCACCCTGATCCGCGCCATTCTCGGGCTGGTCCCGCTGAGCGCGGGCACCGTGACCCTCTTCGGCCGACCGGTCCGCCGGTTCCGCCAGTGGCACCGCGTCGGGTACGTCCCCCAGCGCCTCGGCGCCGGCAGCGGCGTGCCGGCCACCGTCGCCGAGGTGGTCGCCGCCGGGCGGCTGGCCCGCCGGGGAATCCTGCGCCCACCCGGGCGCGCCGACCGGGAGGCCGTCGCCCAGGCGCTGCACGCCGTCGGCCTGGCCGACCGGGCGAAGGATCCGGTCAGCACCCTCTCCGGGGGGCAGCAGCAGCGCACGCTGATCGCCCGGGCCCTGGCCGGGCAGCCCGAGCTGCTGATCCTCGACGAGCCGACGGCCGGCGTGGACGCGGCCAGCCAGGAGGCGTTCGCCGGGGCGCTGCGCGACTTCACCGTCGGCGGAGGCACCGTACTGCTCGTCGCCCACGAACTGGGTCCGCTGCGCCCGGTGATCGGCCGGGCGATCGTCGTACACCAGGGGTTCGTGGCACACGACGGCGCCGTGCCGGAGCCGGCCGGGCACCACGCGGCACCGGACCACGACCACGTGCATCCGCACGGTCCCGAGGAGCCCGCCGGGCTGTGGAGCGCACCATGAGCCTCTTCCAGTACGAGTACATGCAGCTTGCGCTGGTCAGCGCTCTGATCATCGGGCTGACCGCGCCCGCGCTCGGCATCTATCTGGTGCAGCGGCGGCTGGCGCTGATCGGGGACGGCATCGGGCACGTCGCACTGACCGGGGTCGGTGCCGGCCTACTCTTCCAAACCTCCCCCGTGATCATGGCCGTGATCGCGGCCACCATCGGCGCGGTCGTCATCGAGCTGATCCGCGAACGCGGCCGTACCTCCGGCGACCTGGCCCTCGCGCTGCTCTTCTACGGCGGCATCGCCGGCGGGGTGGTGCTGGTCGGGCTCTCCGACAGCACCAGCTCCAATCTCAACGCGTACCTGTTCGGCGCGTTGAGCACGGCGTCCCGGGCGGATGTCGCCACCATCGCGGTGCTCGGTACGGCCGTGCTGATCGCGATGATCGGGCTGCGGCCGGCGCTGTTCGCCGTCTGTCACGACGAGGAGTACGCCCGGGTCTCCGGTCTGCCGGTACGCACACTCAACCTGCTGCTCGCGATCACCACAGCGATCACGGTGACGATCGCCATGCGCGCGGTCGGCGTACTGCTGATCAGCGCGCTGATGGTCGTCCCGGTGGCCACCGCGCAGCAGGTCACCCGGGGCTTCCGCAGCACGATGGCGGCAGCGATGGCGTTGGGCCTGTTCGCCGGCGGGGCGGGCATTTGGATGGCGGCGGTCGCCGACACCGCGCCCGGCGCCTCGGTGGTGGTGCTCGCGATCGCCTCGTTCGTGGTGGTCACCCTGCTGGCCGCCGCCTGGCGCCGGCTCCGGCGGGCCCGACCCCAGCCCGCACCGGCTCCGGAGCCCCACGAGGTGGTGCTCGGCGGGTCCTGATCACGAGCGACGCGCCGGTATTGGTTACCGTTGCAGGGTGACCAGCGGATCGGGCTATGACGCGTACGAGGGTGCCAGCGAGTTGCTGCGCGCCCTCTCGGCACCGATCCGGCTGGCCATCGTCAGCGAGCTGGCCGGTGGCGAGCGCTGCGTGCACGAGCTGGTGGACAAGCTCGGCGTGGCTCAGCCGCTGGTCTCCCAGCACCTGAGGGTGCTCCGTGGGGCGGGCGTGGTCCGGGGCTCCCGGCGGGGGCGGGAGATCGCGTACACCCTGGTCGACGAGCACGTCGCGCACATCGTGGCCGACGCGGTCAGCCACGCCGGGGAGGGATCATGAGCGAGCGAATCATCAGGCTCAGTGCGAACGTGCCTCATGACGGCACGCAGCGAAGCGGAGTGACGTCATGAGCGACAGTGGTACGGCCGTTCGCAACACCCGTCAGCGTTCGGCGGTAAGCGCGCTGCTCGCCGAGACGGAGGGCTTCCACAGCGCCCAGGAACTGCACGCGATGCTGCGCGATCGTGGCGAGCGGGTCGGGTTGACCACTGTCTACCGGACGTTGCAGGGGCTGGCCGACGCGGGTGAGATCGACGTGATGCGCCCACCGGGCGGCGAGCACCTGTACCGCCGGTGCAGCGAGGGGCATCACCACCACCTGGTCTGCCGGTCCTGCGGCCGTACGGTCGAGGTGGCCGGCCCGACTGTGGAAACCTGGGCCGACCGGGTCGCCGCCCAGCACGGCTTCACCGATGTCAGCCACACCCTGGAGATCTTCGGCACCTGCCCCACCTGCGCCCACTAACCCACCCCCACCCCACCCCACCCCATCGCCCGCCGATCTTGCACTTTTCGTCGGGACGAATGCCGCCAGAGCGGGCATACCGGCGACCACAAGTGCAAGATCGGCGAGGTTTGACGGGCCGCTGTCGGGGTGCCGGGTGGCGGGGTCCGTGGCAGGCTGTCCGGCGTGAAAATCTACGCTGATCGTTTCCCGACCGCGCTGCGACAGCTGCTCACCGACCTGCTCGTCATCGCCTGGGTGTACGCGACGATCCGAGGCGCACTGTGGCTGCACGACCTGGTGCAGAAGCTGGCCGTACCCGGGCAGAAGCTGGAGGGCGCGGGCGGCGGACTTGCCGACAACCTCGCCGAGGCCGGCGGCAAGGTCGGCCGGGTGCCGTTGGTCGGCGACGAGCTGACCGCACCCTTCGAGCGGGCGGCCGGTGCCGCCCGCTCGCTGGCCGAGGCCGGCCGCGACCAGCAGGAGTTGGTCGACCAGTTGGCGCTGGCACTGGCCGTGGGGCTGCTGATCGTGCCGCTCGGACTGGTGGTGTTCGGCTGGTTGCCGCTGCGGGTGCGCTGGATGCGCCGGGCCGGCTCGGCCGCGACGCTGGCCGCCGCGCCCGCCGGCCGGGATCTGCTGGCCCTGCGCGCCCTGGCCGGCCAGCCGCTGCGCAAGCTCACCCGGATCGCCCCCGACGTCGCCGAGGCCTGGCGCCGTGGCGACGACGCGACGGTCAACGCCCTGGCCGCCCTCGAACTCCGCCGCCTAGGCCTCCGCGACCCCCAAGCCCTCTGACACACCCCCCACCCCCACCCCCACCCCAGCCGTCGATCATGAAGTTGTTGTCATCAATATCGGCGAGTCGCGACAACAACTTCATGATCGACCAGGCTGGTTGGGGGTGGGGCGGGGCTGTCAGGGGGTGGGGGGTGGGGGGAGGTGACGGCGGGCGGTGGAGGGGGCGGTGGAGGGGCCGGGGGTCCAGGGGGCCACCCAGGGCAGGTCGGTGGATGGGGTGATCACGCCGTTCTCCAGGGCGGCGTAGCGGCCGGCGAGGATGCGCTTGGCGGCCGTCACGTCGATCGAGTCGGTGTTCTCCCACAGGGCGGTGAACAGGGCGTTTACCCGGACCCGGGCCTGCCGGCAGAACAGGTCGGCAAGTTCGACGTTCTCCGGTCGGGTGTCGCGCTCGGCGTGGGCGCGTACGCAGACCGCGCTCATCGCGAACAACTCCGCGCCGATGTCCACCACCCGGCCGAGGAACGCCTGCTTGCGCTCCATCTTTCCCTGCCAGCGGGACATCGCGTAGAAGGTGGACCGGGCCAGCTTCCGACTGGCGCGTTCCACCTGACGCAGGTGCCCGGCGAGCGGACCGAACTCGCCGTACCCGGTGGGCTGCTGCCCCTTGCCGACCGCGAGGGTCGGCAGCCATCGCGCGTAGAACGCGCCCGCCCGGGCACCGGCCTTCGCCTTGCGGGCGAGCCCGGCGTCGGGGTCGATGATGTCGCCCGCCACCGAAAGGTGCGCGTCCACCGCCTCGCGGGCGATGAGCAGGTGCATGATCTCCGTGGAGCCCTCGAAGATCCGGTTGATCCGCAGGTCGCGGAGCATCTGCTCGACCGCGGCCGGACGTTCGCCCCGGGCGGTGAGCGACTCGGCCGTCTCGTACCCCCGGCCACCGCGGATCTGGACCAGCTCGTCGGCGATCCGCCACGCCATCTCGCTGGCGTACAGCTTGACCAGCGCCGCCTCGATCCGGATGTCGTTGCGGTCGTCGTCGGCGAGCAGGCAGCAGAGGTCGAGCATGGTCTCCATGCCGTACGTGGTCGCGGCGATGAAGGAGAGCTTCTGGGCGACCGCCTCGTGCTCACCCACCGGCCGGCCCCACTGGACCCGCTCCGCCGACCATTCCCGGGCCACGTTCAACGCCCACTTGCCGGCGCCGACGCACATCGCCGGCAGCGACAACCGGCCCGTGGTCAGCGTACTCAGGGCGATCCGCAGCCCCTTGCCCTCGCCACCGATGACGTTCTCCTTCGGCACGAAGACGTCGTGGAAGCGGGTGAGGCTGTTCTCCAGTCCACGCAGGCCGAGGAAGGCGTTGCGCCGCTCGACCGTGATGCCCTCGGCGTCGCCGTCGACCACGAAGGCGGTGATGCCGCCACGACGCCCTTCGGTCTTCGGCACCCGGGCCATCACCACGAGTTGGGTCGCCACGGTGCCGTTTGTGGCCCACAGCTTGACGCCGTTGATCCGGTAGCCGGTGCCGTCGGGCGTCGGGTCGGCGGTGGTCGCCAGGCGGGCCGGGTCGGAGCCCACGTCCGGTTCGGTGAGCAGGAACGCGGAGACTTCCCCGGCGGCCAGCCGGGGCAGGAAGCGACGCCGCTGCTCCTCGCTGCCGAACATCTTCAACGGTTGCGGCACGCCGATCGACTGGTGTGCCGACAACAGCGCGCCGATCGCCGGGCTGACCGAACCGGCGAGCATCAACGCGCGGCAGTAGTGCAGGTTGCTCAGGCCCAGCCCGCCGTACTCCCGACCGATCTTCATCCCGAACGCACCCAGCCGGGCCAGCCCCTGGAAAACCTCGTCGGGGATCCGCGCGTCACGTTCGATCGCCGCGCCGTCCACCTCGGCGGCGACGTAGTCGCGGAGCCGACCGAGGAACTCCTCGGCGCGAGCCTGGTCCTCCGGATCCGGTCGCGGCCACGGATCGATCAGGTCGAGCCGCAGCCGCCCCAGGAAGAGTTCCTTGCCGAAGCTGGGCCGGTCCCAGGTGGTCTGGCGGGCCGCCTCGGCGACCTGACGCGCCTCCTTCTCGGACACCTGACCTGCGGCGTCCGGAGTGGACGCACGGGTCTCGGTCTCCGGCGACGGGTCGGCGTCACGGCTGTCGGTAGCTGACGGACGTTGGTTCTCGGCGATGGCCACGGCAAACCCCCCGGGGGCTCGATCCGGACAGTCGGACTGTTCCGCCTGTTCAGCAGGCTACCCGCGTTTGTTACCCAAAGGTAGCCAAGGATATCCGCAGCAGCGGCCGACTCAGTCCTGGTTCAGGCCGCTCGGGTCCTCGTCGTCGTCGATGTCGTCCTCACCCCAGTTGCGGCGGGCGAACGGCAGGAACATCCAGAGGGTCAGGAACCACAGGCCGGCGATGCCACTGAGCAGGAAGGCGACCGGTCGGGCGAGTACGAAATCGGTGATCAGCAGCACCGAACTCACCATCGCGATCAGCATGAAGCCGAGGCCGCCGCTGGCCATCCGGTGGGCGAAGCGCACCAGTTCCGGCTTGCGTCCCTGCCGGAACAGCGCCCGGTGAAACGCCACCGGCGAAATGATCATCGCGGTGGCGCCGGCCGCGGCCAGCAGCGCGACGATGTAGACGTCCCGCTGGAACGGTGTGGTCTCGCCGAATCCGGCGCTGAACGGCAGAGTCAGCAGGAAGGCGAAGAGGATCTGCACGCCGGTCTGCGCGACCCGCAATTCCTGTAGCAGATCGGCGAAGTTGCGCTGCCACCGCTGCTTCTCGGTTTCCTTTGACACTGCGGACCTCCGGGGCTCCGCCGGCCCTGGCTGCCGGCGGTCACGCTGATGCCCCACCGGGTTCGAACCGAAACCCGTTCAGGATCACCCCTGCCCGCTCTCCGCCCGCTCAAACCGTCGGGCGGACCCGGGCCAGGATCGCCTCGGCCAGCGGCGTCGGCGCCTCGTCCGGGATCCAGTGGGTGATCCCGGCCAGTTCGACGAATCGGAAATCCCCGGTCACATGCGCGGCGCACGCCTGCGCGGCGACCCGCCCGATGGCGACGTCACCGTCACTCCAGACGAACGTGGTGGGCACCGGCACCGGGCCGGTCGCCGCCAGATCCGCCTTTGACATCGCCCGGTACCAGTTCAACGCGGCGGTCAGCGCACCCGCCTCACGCATCGGATCGGCGTACGCGGCCACCCGGGCGGCGTCACCGACGCCACGCAGCAGCCGACGCAGCCCGGCCGCACCGAGCGCCAGCAGCGTCTTCTCGGCCACCCCCGGCTGCCGGAACAGCAGCATGTACGCGGAGCGCGCCTTCTGCTGCGGGTCGTTCGTCAACGCGTACGCCATGGCCGCCGGATGCGGCACGGAGACCGCGGTCAGGGTCCGTACCCGGTCCGGGTGGGTGGCGGCCAGCGCCCACCCGACGACCGCACCCCAGTCGTGCCCGACCACGTGGGCGGCGGGCACCCCGAGGGCGTCCAGCACCGCAGCCGCGTCCGCGACCAGTTCACCCAGCCGGTACGCCTCGACCTCGGCCGGCCGGGCCTGCGGCGAGTAGCCCCGCTGGTTCAGCGCGTAGCTGCGCAGACCCGCGGCGTGCAGGGCCGGCAGTACCCCGTCCCACTCACCCGAGTGCTGCGGGAAACCGTGCAGGAGCAACACCGGTTCGCCCTGCTCCGGACCACCGGTGGCGACGTCGAACCGCAGACCCCGGGCCTCGATACGCATTCCGGCAGCCTACCGACAACCCGACACCGGCTCGCAAAGGTGATACCAGGCCGGAGATCAACGGGACGGCTCGGCCAGCCGCTCCATCCGGTTCCAACCGGTCCAGCCACGCTCACGTAACAGCTCCTTCAGCCGTTGTATCCGGGGGTCGGACTCCTCGGCGAGCGCGTCCACCAGGTCGTGCGGCAGCTCGTCGTAAGCCTCGTTGCTGACGTTCAGCTCGCCCGCGGCGTACGCCTGCTCGGCCAGGCAGGCCATGATGTCGGCGGCTTCCACCAGGCGTGGATCGTCGTCGGCGTCGCTGTCGAAGACCTCGGACAGTACCCGGTAGAGCCGGACGACCCGCGGGTCGTCGAGCTGCGCGAGTTTGCCGGGCATGAGCTCGCGGACGCTGTCGGGCCAGCGAGCGGCGACCAGGATCCATCCGTCCCGTTCACCCGCCACCACCCGCTCGGAGGCACCGATCTCCCGAAGCCGGTCGAGGTAGGCGGTCACCTCCGGGGGGAGCATCAGGCCGTCCCCGGCCGCGAGTTGCGCGATCTGCCGACGGCTGGTCTGAAGCCGTTGGATCTCATCCCGGAGGTGGCTGTCGATCACATGAATCGCCTCCGTGAAGGCCACCGCGTCGGCTTCGAGTAACTGATCGATCCGGGACAGCGGCACCCCGGCGTTGGCCAGAGTGCGGATCTTGATCAGCGACACGGCCGCTGTCGCGCCGTACCGCCGGTAACCCGAGGCATCACGCTCCGGCTCGGGCAGCAGCCCAATCTGGTGATAGTGCCGCACCGTCCGCACCGTGACACCGGCGTACGTCGCCAGTTGACCGATCGTCAGCATGCTCCGATCCTGCCCTCACCACACCCGGTCCGGTCGGCGCCGACTCATGCGATCCTCCGCCGGTAGTAGATGGTGGCGGTGAGGTAGGCGACGATGAGGATGCCGACGCACCAGGCGAGTGCGGTCCAGATGTCGGAGCCGACGGGCCGCTGGGTGAACAGGTCCCGGATCGCGTTGACGATGGCTGTCACCGGTTGGTGCTCGGCGAAGGCCCGCACCGGACCGGGCATGGTGTCCGTGGGCACGAAGGCCGAGCTGACGAACGGCAGGAAGATGAGCGGGTAGGAGAACGCGCCCGCGCCGTCCACCGACTTCGCGGTGAGGCCCGGGATCACGGCAAGCCAGGTCAGCGCGAGGGTGAGCAGGGCCAGCATGCCTGCCACCGCGAGCCAACCAAGCACATCCGCCCCCGAGCGGAAGCCCATGAGCAGGGCGACGCCGACGACGACCACGAGTGAGATCAGATTGGCGACCAGCGAGGTCAGGACGTGCGCCCACAACACCGAGGTTCGTGCGATCGGCATGGACTGGAACCGCGCGAAGATGCCGCCCTGCATGTCCTGGAAGAGCCGGAACGCGGTGTAGGAGATACCCGAGGCGATCGTGATGATCAGGATGCCCGGCAGCAGGTAGTTCACGTACGAGTCGGACCCGGTCTCGATCGCACCGCCGAAGACGTAGACGAACATCAGCAGTAGGGCGATCGGCATGATCGCGGTCGTGATGATGGTGTCCGGGCTGCGGGAGATGTGGCGCAGGGATCTTCCCAGGAGCACTGCGGTGTCGCCGAGGAAGTGCTTGTTCATGGCTGTTCCTTGTCCGTGCCGGCACCGACGAGGGTGAGGAAGATGTCTTCGAGACTCGGTTGCTTCTCGACGTACTCGACCTCGGCGGGTGGCAGGATCCGCCGCAGCTCGTCGAGGGTGCCGTTCACGATGATCCGGCCTTCGTGGAGGATCGCGATCCGGTCCGCGAGGTGTTCCGCCTCGTCGAGGTACTGGGTGGTGAGCAGCACCGTCGTGCCGCCTTCAGCGAGCGCCTTGACGGCCTGCCACACCTCGATCCGGGCCTCCGGGTCCAGCCCGGTTGTCGGCTCGTCGAGGAAGACGACCGGCGGGTTCCCGATGAGACTCATCGCGATGTCCAGCCGACGGCGCATGCCACCGGAGTACGTCGCCACCCGCCGCCCGCCCGCCTCGGTCAACGCGAAGCGCTTCAGCAGGTCGTCCGCGATCGCGTCGGGTGCCTTGAGGTGACGGAGTCGGGCGACCAGGATGAGGTTCTCTCGCCCGGTGAGGATCTCGTCGACGGCCGCGAACTGCCCGGTGAGGCTGATGGACTCGCGTACGTCGGCCGGCTGGGACGCGACGTCGAAGCCGTTGACGTGGGCGGTGCCCGCGTCGGCCTTCAGCAGCGTGGAAAGGATCTTCACCACCGTGGTCTTGCCCGCCCCGTTCGAGCCGAGCAGGGCGAAGATGCTTCCCGGCGCCACATCGAGATCCACGCCGCGCAGCACATGCAGTTTCTTGTACGACTTTTCCAGGCCCCGGACACGAACCGCAGGCCCCTGAAGTTGACTGGTTGTCGCAGGGACGTTCATGCCGGTCAGCATGGAGGGTTGACGCAGCGTCAGGGTCAAGGCCGCAGCCCGATAATGACCGACGGGAAAGGGCCTAGTCGTACGGACGCTTGGGGACGGGCACCTGTCGCCAGGACTCGATCTCGAGGTAGGGGATCTCGGCGTCGTTGACCGGATCCCGACCGAGCCGGTCGCTGTAGCGGCCGGTCACCTCCACCCAACTGTCGTCGGGCAGCCCGGCCGGTACGTCGCCGGTCAACCCGAGCTTGACCGGGCGGCCGTCGGCGGCGCAGCAGGACAGCACCATCCGGGCCAGGATCGGCTGGCCGTCTGCGCCGGTGGCGATGAAGCCGGTGAGCTGCACCCGCCGATCGCCGATCGACGCGCCCCGGTCGAACAGTGCCCGGGAGGCGTAGTCCAGGACGCTGACCTGCACCGGGTCACCCTCGGGCAGCGGCGGGTAGTCCGACTGCTGCTGGCTGCTCAGCGCGGTGCCGGCCTGGCCTGCCGCGTACGAGCCGAGGGCCGGTGGGGCGACCAGCAACAGGCCGAGCACGGGCAGGATCAGCAGCCAACCGACCCGCGGCTCGTGGTGGGCGTGCCCGTGCCCGTCGCGACCGTCACCGGACCCATCGGCTGGTACGCCAGCGCCGTCGCCCAGGAGGGGCCGCGAACCGGTATCGGACCACGCCGGGACGGCAGCGCTGCCACCGACCGAGACGGCATCGTCCCCACCGACCGGTGCGGCACCGTCGGCTCCGGCGGGCGCGCCGCCGAGACCGCCGGCCGGGGCCAGTGCGCGGGGGGCCGGCGGCCGCAACTCGTACCAGAGCGTCATGATCGCGGCGGCGATCAGCAGCAGCCCGGCGGCAATCAGGAAGGGGCGCAGGCCCTCCTTGACGTAGCGCAGGTAGAGATCGGTGGCGCTGGCCCGGAGCACCGCGCCGCCGAGCAGCAGCAGGATCACCGCCTGCGCCTGCCGGTTCACAGCAGCACCGCCCCGGCGCCGACGGCGACCAGCACGGCCACCACGAAGGTGGTCGGCGCGAACCGGAAGGCGAACCGGCGGCCGAACACACCGGCCTGCATCGAGATCAGCTTGAGATCGACCATCGGCCCCACCACCAGGAAGACCAGTCGGGACGTGAGAGAGAACTGGGACAGCGAGGCCGCCACGAAGGCGTCGGCCTCCGAGCAGAGCGAGAGCAGCACGGCGAGCAGCGCCAGTGCCAGGATCGACAGCCACGCGTTGTCGGCGAGGGTCTGCAACCACCGTTCCGGCACCAGCACGTTGATGCTGGCGGCGGCCATCGCGCCGAGCACCAGGAACCCGCCGGCGTGGGTCACGTCGTGGCGGACCGCGGCCCAGAAGGCCCGGCCCCGGGAAGCGTCGTCCAACTCCGGGCGGCGCGGCATCCTGATCCACTCGGTGCGCCCGAGCCGCAGCCAGAGCCACCCCATGATCATGGCGACGATCAGGCTGGCGACGCCCCGGGCGACGACCATCTCGGGATTGTTCGGGAAGGCGACCGCGGTGGCGGTGAGCACGATCGGGTTGACCGCCGGGGCGGCGAGCAGAAACGCCAGCGCGGCGGCCGGCGTGACGCCCCGCCGGATCAGTGACCCGGCGATCGGCACCGAGCCGCACTCGCAGCCCGGTAGTACCACGCCGGCCGCGCTGGCCGCCGGCACCGCCAACGCCGGGTGTCGGGGCAACGCCTTCGCCCAGAAGGATCGGGGTACGAAGACCGCGATCACCGCGGAGAGCAGCACTCCGAAGACCAGGAACGGCACCGCCTGCACCATGATCGAGACGAAGACGGTGGTCCAGGTCTGGATGCGGGGATCGTCCAGGGTGGCGGCGATCGGCTCCCGAAAGATGATCAGGATGATCAGCAGCGCCGCCAGGACCTCCACCGATCCGATCCGGTCGCCGAGCCAGCGCCGGGGCGGCTCACCACCACCCGGCTCGGGAGGGCGCGTCCCGGTGTCCACGCCCCCACCTGAGGGCCGGCCCTCAGGGTCGCCGGCTGGCACGGCCCGGTCAGTGTCTGTGGTCACCCGTCACCCTTCGGCCGTGGCGGATCGGCGGACTGAGATTACCGTCCGGCGCGGATGACGTCGATGGATGTTACAGATTCGGCCGGACCGTCGCTCCGCCGAAACGGCCGGCTCGCAATTCCCCGCGCCACCAGTCCACGCTTCCCGTGCCACCGGGTCGCGGGAGGCAGGCACCCGTCGTGACCTGGGGAGATCACATTGCCCGTGGATCTTCCGTGGTGTTAGCGTCGGCGGGACAGACAACACCTCCGACAGGGGAGCGCACAGCGCTGAGAGTGCGGGTCCGCCCGCAGACCCTCCGTACCTGATCTGGGTAATGCCAGCGCAGGGAGTTCGGTCCACCTCCAGCCCGCACCGTTCGGCGCCGCCGGGCGGGGCGTGCGTCTTGCCTGGTTCGTATCTGGACTGGGAGCAATCATCATGAAGACCACCGACAGCAACCGCTGGCGCACCATCGACATCGTGGTGGCGTCGGTCATCGCCGTCGCCTTCGGCGTCATCTTCTGGGCGTGGGGCGTGGTGTGGAGCGTCACCGAGGGCGCCTTCAGCTTCTTCCCGCCGGCACAGACGCTCATCTACGGTGTCTGGCTGGTGCCGGCCGTCCTCGGCGGCCTGGTCATCCGCAAGCCCGGCGCTTCGCTGTACTGCGAACTGCTGGCGGCGATCATCTCGGCCCTGCTGGGCAGCCAGTGGGGCACCATCGTCCTGTTGCAGGGTTTGATGCAGGGTCTCGGCGCCGAGTTGGCCTTCGCCGCCTTCCGATACCGCTCGTACCGGCTGCCGGCCGCCCTGCTGGCCGGCGCGCTGACCGGCCTGAGCGCGGCGATCTTCGACTTCGTCTACTGGAACGCCGAACGCGACATCGCCACCTATCGGCTCCCGTACGCGCTGCTCACCATCGTCAGCGCCACCGCAATCGCCGGTGCCGGCGCGTACGCCCTCACCCGCGCCCTGACCCGCACCGGCGTGCTCGACCGCTTCCCCGCCGCCCGCGAACGCCCCCTCGTCTGACCTCGACCCATCGCGTTGATCATGAGGTTAGCGGCATTTTCGATCTCCAAATCAACCGTCAACCTCATGATCAACGGGAAGGAAGGATGGAGGGAGGGAGGGAGGGAGGGAGGGGCGGGATGGTTAGCGGGGTGCGGGTGCGGGGGTTCGGGTGGCGGCATGCCGGGCGGCGTGGCTGGGCGGTACGCGGGGTTGAGCTGCGGGTGGAACGTGGTGAGAAGGTGCTGCTGTTGGGGGCGTCCGGTGCCGGGAAGAGCACGTTGTTGGCGGCGCTGGCCGGGCTGCTGCCCGAGGACTCCGGGGAGCACGAGGGCAGCATCGAGATCGACGGCCGACCGGCCGGCGAGGCCCGGGAGCGGGTCGGCATCGTCTTCCAGGACCCGCAGTCCCAACTCGTGATGGCCCGCAGCGGCGACGACGTGGCGTTCGGGCTGGAGAACCGGGGCGTGCCGGCCGGACAGATCTGGCCGCGGGTGGACGAGGCACTGCACCGGGTCGGCTTCCCGTACCACCGGGACCGGCCCACCGCGGCGCTCTCCGGCGGCGAACAACAGCGCCTCGCCCTGGCCGGCGTGCTGGCGCTGCGTCCCGGCCTGCTGCTGCTTGACGAACCCACCGCCAACCTCGACCCGGCGGGTGCCGCCCTGATCCGCACGGCGCTCGCCCGGGCGGTGGACGCCGACACCACCCTGATCCTGGTCGAACACCGGGTCGCCGAGGCGCTGCCCCTGGTCGACCGGGTGGTGGTGCTCGAACCCGGCGGCGGCGTCCGCGCCGACGGCCCGCCCGACGCGGTCTTCGCCACACACGGCGACGCCCTCGCCGCCGAGGGGGTCTGGGTGCCCGGCCGGGAGATCCCGCCACGCCGGGCCGCCGGCCCGGCCGGCGAGGTGCTGCTCACCGCCGAGCGGCTCGGCCAACCACCCCGGCTGGCCGCCACCGACCTGACCGTACGCGCCGGTGAGGCGGTCGCCGTGCTCGGACCGAACGGCGCCGGAAAATCCACTCTGGCGCTGCTGCTCGGCGGACTCCTCCGGCCGGGCACCGGGAAGCTGGTGGCGAGCCCGGAACTGGCCGGAGCGGACTCGCGGACCGCGCCGCACCGCTGGCGGGCACCGGCGCTGACCCGCCGGATCGGCTCGGTGTTCCAGAATCCCGAGCACCAGTTCGTCACCGGTACGGTCTTCGACGAACTGGCCTTGGGTCCGAGGCGGACCGGCACGTCCGAATCGGCGGTCCACGACCGCGTGACGGAACTGTTGAGTCGGCTGCGGCTGGATCGGCTCGCCGCCGCCAACCCGTACACCCTCTCTGGGGGCGAGGCGCGGCGGCTGAGTGTGGCGACCGCCCTGGCCACCGCGCCCCGCCTGCTGATCTGCGACGAACCCACATTCGGCCAGGACCGGCGTACCTGGCGGGAACTGGTGGACCTCCTCGCCGACCTGCGCGACGCCGGTCACGGCCTGGTCACGGTCACCCACGACGCCGAGTTCGTGGCCGCGTTGGCCGACCGCACGCTGGCCCTCGCTCCACCCGGCGCGGGACCGGAGCCGCGATGATCACCCTGGAGCCGATCGCCCGGCCGGGTGCGCCGCTGGCCCGGCGCAATCCGGTGGCCAAGCTGGCGGCGGCGATGCTGTTCACGTTTCCGCTGATGGCCACGCTGGACCCGGTCACCCCGGCCATCGCGATCGCCGTGGAGTTGGCAGTGCTGCCACTGTTCGGGGTGCACCCCGGGCTGCTGGCCCGACGGGCCTGGCCACTGCTGGCCGCCGCCGGCGGCATCCTGGTCACGCTTGTGCTCTTTGCCGCCGACCGTTCGGGTCGGGTGCTGCTCGACGCGGGGCCGGTCGTGGTGACCTCGGGCGTGTTGACCACCGCACTCGGTCTGGTGCTGCGGCTGTTCGCGGTGGCGCTGCCCGGCGTGATCGTCTTCGCCACCACCGACCCGACGGACCTGGCCGACGCGTTGGTGCAGAACGCCAAGGCACCCGCCCGGTTCGCGATCGGCGCGTTGGCGGCGTTCCGGTTGGTGCCGCTGCTCGGCCAGGAGTGGCAGATGATCGCCGTGGCACGCCGGGCGCGCGGCGTCGAGGCGGGACGCAACCCGGTGGCCCGGCTGCGGCTGTTCGTCTCGACGGCGTTCACGCTGCTGGTCGGGGCGATCCGGCGGGGCACCCGGCTCGCCGTGGCGATGGACGCCCGAGGCTTCGACAGCGGCGTGCCGCGCACCTTCGCCCGCCGACAGCGTTTCGGCACGGCCGACTGGCTACTCGTCGTCGGCGCGACGGCGACGGCCGGAGCCGCGCTGGCCGTCAGCGTGGCGCTCGGCACCTTCCGTCCCCTGATCGGCTGACACCGCCGCCACCCGCCGATCCTGCGTCGAAGCGGCACCGGGTGAGCGGCGGACCCGATCGACACCACACATGGTCGGGATCGCATGTTCGCATGTTCGCCGCGAAGGTGACACGCCACGTTCCCCCGCTGCGACCAGATTGGCCTGCGACGACTCCTCGATCAATCTGGAGCAGCAGATGGGCCACGGCCACGCGCACCAGCACGACCACGACGCCACCAGCGGTACCGACGTACCCCCGGCGCTCGACCTGTCCATCCCCGACGGTGACCTGCCGCCGGCCGACCTGAACCGGCGCGGCTTCCTGCGCAACGCCGGCCTGCTCGGTGCCGGCGCGGCCACCACCGTGCTGGCCGCCGGCACCCCGGCGGCGGCCGGTGGCCATGACCACGGTCACGGTCACGGTCACGGGCCCGGCGGGGACCACGGCAAGACTGGCGGGTTCCACTGGCTCGCGGGCGACCACCACATCCACACCCAGTACAGCTCCGACGCCATGTACCGGGTGATCGACCAGGCCCGGCACGCGCGGGCGTACGGCCTGGACTGGATGGTCGTCACCGACCACGGCAGCGCGACGCACGCGAAGATCGGCGTGGAGAAGGTCAACCCGGACATCGTCGCCGCCCGCTCCCGGCTCAAGGATCTGCTGATCTACCAGGGCCTGGAGTGGAACATCCCGGCGGCCGAGCACGCCACCGTCTTCGTTCACCCCGGACGCAACGAGGTCGCCGTACTCAAGGAGTTCGAGAACTCCTTCGACGGCAGCGTCCGCAACGCCGGCGACAACACCCCGGTGAACGAGGCGCTGGCCATCGCCGGCATCAAGTTCCTCGGCGAGGCGGTCCGCAAGCGCCGCGTCGAGGGTGCGCTCTTCCTGGCCAACCACCCGGCCCGGCGGGGCATCGACTCCCCGCACGAGATCCGGGCGTGGCGCGACGCCGACCCGAGCGTCGCCATCGGGATGGAGGGCGCACCGGGCCACCAGGCCGCCGGCCTGCCCCGGGACAGCGGCGGCCGGGCCCGCGGCTACTACGACAACAACCCGTCGGCCAACTCGTTCCCCGGTTACCCCCTGGAGAGCTACCGCACCTGGGGTGGGTTCGACTGGATGACGTCGACGGTCGGCGGACTCTGGGACAGCCTGCTCGCCGAGGGCCGGGCCTGGTGGATCAGCGCCAACTCCGACTCGCACGTCAACTACCTGGACACCTCCCAGCGTGGCCCGGGCAGCGACTTCAACCTCAACGGCAGGTACAACGACCCGGTCCACGGACCGGTGATCACCGAAGCCGGCGACTACTGGCCGGGGCAGTACAGCCGCACCCATGTCGGGGCGAGCAGCTTCAACTACCGGGCGGTCATGGACGGTCTGCGCGCCGGCCGGGTCTGGGTCGACCACGGCGGTCTGATCAAGGGGCTGGACGTCCGCGCCCGCGTCGCCGGTGACCGGCGGGCCAACTCCGGCACGCCACTCGGCGGCGTGCTGCGGGTCCGCCGGGGCACCTCCGTCGAGGTGACCATCGACGTCGACCTGGCCGACATCCCGAACTGGTCGCAGTTCGTGCCGGTGCTCGCCCGCGTCGACGTGATCGCCGGCCGGGTGACCGGCCCGGTCGCCGACCAGGACAGCTTCACCGCCCCGAACACCCGGGTGGTGAAGTCCTTCGAGGTCACCAGGAAGACCGGCCGGGTCTCGTTCAGCTACTCCTTCGGCCGGGTGGATCAGCCGTTCTACCTGCGCATCCGGGGTACCGACGGCAAGCGCAGCCAGCCCGGTCTGATGGGCGCGGGGATCGACCCCTTCGGTCCCGCGTTGGACATCTCCGGTGCCGCCAACCCGTGGGAGGACCTGTGGTTCTACGCGAACCCGATCTGGGTCCTGCCGAAGTGATCGTCGGCCTCAGCCTGGGGCACCGTACCCTGCGTGAGGCCGACCACTGGCTCACCGACCAGGCGAGGGTGCTCGGGCCGGACCTGGTCGCCTGCACCCACCTGGTCGCCGGGCCGTACCCGCATGTGGCGCTCAGTGTGGCCGGCACGGCCGCGGAGCGGCTCGCGGAGCTGGCGGTCACCCCACCCGAGCTGCGGGCCGCAGCGGCCCGGGCAGCCGGCGAACACGCCGCCCGCCGCTCCGGTCGCGCGGTGCGGTACCCGGGGGCCGACCGGATGGTCGGCACCCGCACCGTCGACGAGTTGCTCGCCGCCGGGGCGATCGAGCGGGTGGTGGCGCTGGGTGGGGCGCCAGTAACCCCGGACACGCCGGTGCACACCAGGGACTTCGTCCGGCCACAGTGGCAGGACGGCGAGCTGGTCCTGGTCACCATGCCGCACCACGCGGGCGGCCTGGCCCCGTTCGAGGTGCCCGACCCGACGCCCTGCTGCGCCGACCACTGACCCCGCGGTAATCCTCCGACCGTGGCGCCCGGCACCGGCGCGACGCGGGAGGGCAGCGGGCCGGGTGCGCGTACCGACGCACACCCGGCCCTCGCCCGACCCCTCAGCTACGCCGGAAGGCGTAGCGGCGGACCTGTCCGGTCCGCTGGCCGCGTCCGACGCCGGAGGTGCCGGTGGCCGGCGGACCCGCCTTAGGTGCGGCCGGCCGCCCGGCCGGCAGGGTCGGCACCGGCGCGATCGCGACGTCGTCCAGATTCGCCGGTGTGACGGCGGCGAGTTCCGCCGAATGACGGTCGGGACGGGATTTCCGGGTACTGCGCTGGGCGGGCATCTGTGCCTCCTCGCTCGGCCGGCAACCCGCGAACGGTCGGCCGACCACATCGTGAGGACCGCCACCGGGGCGGTCGGAACGGATCGGACTGCTGCCCGGGACCGGCCACGGAGGACGCCACCGCCGACGGCGGGTGGACACACACGGACGCCCGGGAGCACACGGGTCGCGGCACGACGGCGGCGAGACCCGGCTCGGAAAAAGGGGCGTCAGTAGCGCATGCCCGCACGTTACCGGCCGGGCGAGGCGGCCGCATCCGAATTAACGCCACCGGTCCGCGCAGGGATCGTGGTGCGCTACGCGACCACCTGATGACCAGCGGTGGGGGGACGGCGCACGCCAACCCGATGCCGCGATACCGTCGCAGCACTACAGGTAGACGGCGGAAGGTGGCGACGAGGATGGCGGATCGGGCTACGGCGCAGATCGGTGTGACGGGGCTGGCGGTGATGGGTCGCAACCTGGCCCGAAACCTGGCCCGCAACGGGTTCACCGTGGCGTTGCACAACCGCTCGCCGGAGCGGACCCGGTCGCTCGTGGCGGAGCACGGCGACGAGGGCACCTTCGTCCCGACGGAGTCCCTGGCGGACTTCGTCGCCGCGCTGGAGCGCCCCCGCGCGGTGATCATCATGGTCAAGGCGGGCGGCCCCACCGACGCGGTGATCGACGAGTTGGTGCCGCTGCTGGAGGCGGGCGACATCATCATCGACTGCGGCAACGCGCACTTCGCCGACACCCGCCGGCGGGAGGAGGCGCTGCGGGCCCAGGGCCTGCACTTCGTCGGCACCGGCGTCTCCGGTGGCGAGGAGGGCGCGCTGTGGGGGCCGAGCATCATGCCGGGCGGCTCGGCCGAGTCGTACCGCAAGCTCGGACCGATCTTCGAGAAGATCGCCGCGCAGGTCGAGGGCGAGCCCTGCTGCCAGCACGTCGGGCCGGACGGTGCCGGGCACTTCGTCAAGATGGTCCACAACGGCATCGAGTACGCCGACATGCAGCTCATCGCCGAGGCGTACGACCTGCTGCGGGCCGGGCTGGGCGCGGAGCCGGCGGAGATCGCGCAGATCTTCCGGGAGTGGAACTCCGGCGAGCTGGAGTCCTTCCTGATCGAGATCACCGCCGATGTGCTGGCGCACACCGACGCCGCCACCGGGCGGGCGTTCGTGGACGTGGTGCAGGACCGGGCCGAGCAGAAGGGCACCGGCCGGTGGACCGTCCAGATCGCTCTTGACCTGGGCATCCCGATCACCGGCATCGCCGAGGCGACCTTCGCCCGGTCGCTGTCCGGGCACGTGGGCCAGCGCGAGGCCGCGGTGCGGGCCTTCCCCGAGGCCGGCGAGAAGTGGCAGGTCAGTGACCGCGAGGCGTTCATCGAGGACGTACGCCGGGCACTCCTGGCCTCGAAGATCGTCGCGTACGCCCAGGGCTTCGACCAGATCCGGGCCGGCAGCGCCGAGTACGACTGGGGCATCGACCTGGGCGGCACGGCGACGATCTGGCGCGGCGGCTGCATCATCCGGGCCCGGTTCCTCGACCGCATCAAGCAGGCGTACGACGAGCAGCCGGAGCTGCCCACCCTGCTGGTGGCACCGTGGTTCGCGGACACCGTGCGCGACGGCGTGCCGAGCTGGCGACGGGTGGTGGCGGAGGCGGCCCGGGCGGGCGTTCCGGCTCCCGCGTTCGCCTCGTCGCTGGCGTACTTCGACGCGCTGCGGGCGGACCGACTGCCGGCCGCACTGATCCAGGGGCTGCGCGACAACTTCGGCGCGCACACCTACCGCCGCGTCGACCGGGACGGCTCGTTCCACACCCTCTGGGCCACCCCCGACCGCGCCGAGGTCGAGGCCTGACCCGCAGGTCGAGGCCAACACCCCCGATACACGGCATCTCGCGGTATCCCTCAACAGGGATACCGCGAGATGCGGTATTGCTGGGCTACCGGCGCGTCAGAAGAAGCGGCGGCGCTTGGCCTGCCGGGGGCGGATGAGGTCGGCGCCCTTGTTGAGCAGTCGAGTGGCCCGGTTGGGGCCACGGCGGGCCTCCAGCGTGTGGCTCAGCTTCCGGGCTCCGGCGGCGGCGACCGGTACCGCGATGGCCATCACCGCCCACTGCCCGATGCGCTTGCGGATCATATGGGTTCACCTCCGTCAGTGGCTGCTGCCGGCGGTGATACCCAGTGTGGCCGCCGGGTATGCGTTCGGGTGGCCGCGACCACCACCGCTCAGCTGGCCGGGACCGTGGCTGCCGAGGTCGTCGGGGCCACCGGATTGGGCAGCGCGCCGCCGAACCGCCGGTCGCGCTGGGCGTACAACTCGCAGGCGTACCACAGGTGCCGGCGGTCGAAGTCCGGCCAGAGCGTGTCCAGGAAGATCAACTCAGCGTACGCGCTCTGCCAGAGCAGGAAGTTCGAGGTCCGCTGCTCGCCGGAGGGCCGCAGGAACAGGTCCACCTCGGGCACCTCAGGGTGGTAGAGGTACCGCTGAACCGTCTTCTCGGTGACCTTGGCCGGATCGAGCCGGCCGGCGGCCACGTCCCGGGCGATCGCGGCGGCCGCGTCGGCGATCTCCGCCTGCCCGCCGTAGTTCACGCAGAACTGCAGGGTCAGCGTCGAGTTGCCGCGGGACATCTCCTCGGCGGTCTGCAACTCGCTGATGACGCTCTTCCACAGCCGCCCGGCCCGACCGGACCACACCACCCGCACCCCGAGGTCGACCAGCTGGTCCCGGCGGCGGCGGATGACGTCCCGGTTGAAGCCCATCAGGAACCGCACCTCGTCGGGTGAGCGTCGCCAGTTCTCCGTCGAGAAGGCGTACGCCGACAGGTACGGAATGCCCAGCTCGATGGCGCCCTCGATGGTGTCGAAGAGGGAGAACTCCCCCGCCTCGTGGCCCTTGGTGCGCGGCAGACCGCGCTCCTTGGCCCACCTGCCGTTGCCGTCCATCACCACGGCGACGTGGCGGGGCACCGCCCCCGGTGGCAGCGCCGGCGGTCGGGCTCCCGACGGATGCGGTGTCGGCGGCACCGGCTCGCGCCGCCCGGCCCTGGACGATCGGATCACTCGGTTCTCTCCCTACTCGCGTCCGGTGACGCCCGGTCGGGCGGCAACGCTGCGCCGGCCGGGGCCACGGTGCCGGCCTCGCCGGTCGGCCGTCGCGCGCCGGGTGCCGACGGCACCCCACCCCGGTCGACCAGCGGCAGCGAGCGTAGCGCGCGTTCCAGGTGCCACTGCAGGTGCGCCGCGACCAGGCCGCTGCATTCCCGGCGTACCCCGTTCTCGGTGGCGTCGGCGACCCGCCAGTCACCGACGGTCAGCGCCGACATCAGGTCGATGGTGGCCGGGGCCGGGTGGGCGGCGCCCGGTGGGCGGCAGTCCGGGCAGACCGCGCCCCCGGCCGGCACCGAGAACGCCCGGTGCCGGCCGGGGGTGCCGCAGACCGCGCAGGCGGTCAACGCCGGCGCCCAGCCCGCCAACGCCATCCCGCGCAGCAGGTACGCGTCGAGCACCAGCGTGGGGGCATGGCCGCCGTCGGCGAGGGCGCGCAGCGCGCCCAGGGTGAGCTGGAACAGCCGCAACGACGGTTCCCGCTCGACCGGGGTGAGTCGCTCGGCGGTCTCGGCGATCGCGCTGGCGGCGGTGTAGCGGGGATAGTCACCGAGGAACCGCTTGCCGTACAGGTCGATCCCCTCGACCTGGCTGACGGTGTGCAGCGAACTGCCCTGCTCCCCCTTGGGGTCGCCGGCCAGTTGCACATCGACGTGGCCGAAGGGCTCCAGCCGGGCACCGAACTTCGAGGTGGTCCGGCGCACCCCTCGGGCGACCGCGCGGAGCCGGCCGTGCCGCCGGGTGAGCAGGGTGATGATCCGGTCGGACTCGCCGAGTTTCTGCACACGCAGCACCACCGCGTCGTCGCGGTAGAGCTGTCGGCGGTACCCGGCCATCGCGCCATTCTCCCCTCCGGCCGAAAATCAGGTCCGACCCCGGGTCGGAATTCAGGGTCCGCTCGGGGTCGCCGTGCCGGCGAACCCGGATGCGCGCCCGGTCACGCCGGTCGTAGCGTGCTCGGCATGGCTTCGCACCGGACCAGCACCGTCTCCCGGCCCACCGTCGCAGATCGGCACACCGCCCTGCGCCGAACCATCGCCCGTCGAGGGAGCACTGCGCGCCGGACCGGCATGGCGATCGCCGCGACCGCCGCCCTCATCGTCCTGGTCGGGTGCGACAACCTGTCGTCCCGGCGGCTGGACTTCGACACCACCGAGTCCGCCCGGATCACCGCGATCCAGGTGCTGCCCGGTGCCGGCGACGTGGTGGTCCGGGCGGACGGCGGGGCGGACGAGGTACGCGTCAAGCGCGTGGTGCGCTACCAGGGTGGCCAGCCGGACGCGACCTACGAGATCAAAGGCGCGGAGCTGGTGCTGGACACCTCCTGCGGCCCCCGGTGCAGCGTCTCCTACGAGGTGACGGTCGGCGAGGGGGTGAGCGTACGGGGCGAGACCGGCTCCGGGAACGTCAACCTCAGCCGCGTCGGCCAGGTGGATCTCAAGGTCGGCTCCGGTGACGTGCGGGTGGCCGCGGCGACCGGCGCGGTGCGGGTGGAGACCGGCTCGGGCGACATCGAGGTGCACGACGTGACGGCGTCCGTCGTCATGCGGGCCTCCTCCGGAGACGCGACCGGAAGCCGCCTCGGCGGCAGGGTGGACGCGGAGACCAAGTCCGGCAACATCACCCTCGAACTGGACAAGCCCGCCTCCGCACGGGCGCACGCGTCGAGCGGCAACGTCGACCTGACCGTGCCGGAGGGCGCGTACCAGGTCCGGTCGAAGGTCGGCTCCGGCCAGATCGAACTGGGTGTGGCGCACGATCCGTCCGCAACATCAGTTCTGGACCTGCGTACCGGCAGCGGCGACATCACCGTCACCTCGCGATGACGTCCCCACTCCGGCCACGCTGTTCCGGCACCGGCGTCGCCCGACGCTCAACCGGCCCGTCGCTCGGGTCGTCGTCGCCGCCGGTGCGGGACTCCGCGTGCCGGCGGACGGGGCGCGACGTCGGGCGACGGCCGCCGGGAATCAGCTCGGGCGGACGCTGCGCCGCGACATCCTCGACCCAACCCACCACCGCGGTCACCAGGCCCACCAGCAGGAAGACCAGGGCCACCCGGATCGCCAGGCCCAGCAGATCCTGATGCGACCAGCCGACCACGTCGACAAGCGGGGTCAGCGCCACCACGAACGCCATGTGCCACAGATAGATCGTCAACGCCCGCCGGTTCAGCACGGTGACCGCCCGGCCGAACACCGCGTTGCGGTCCACCCAGGCCGCGGTCGCCGGTGCCCGACCCAGTGCCACCAGGATGAACGCGGCCGACCAGAGCGCGTTGCCGAGCGGAATGTCGTTGAGGTCGTAACCACGCGGACCCTGGTGAGTCAGGATCCAGGCCCCGCCCACCGCCGCGAGCGCGACCGCGGTCGGCACCAGAATCCAGACACTCAGGCGGCGCAGCATTCCGCTCTGGTGGGCGAAACCCAACAGCCAGGCCCCGAAGTAGAGCCCGAAATGGCGCAGCACGACCGGCGGATTCTGGTAGATGCCCAACTCGATTACCAGCAGCAGGCAGTACGGAGCGAGCAGGGTGGGCACCGGGAAACGGCGGAACAGCCACAGCGCGGCCGGTGAGGCGAGAACGAACCACAGATAGTCACGCAGGTACCAGATCGGGCTCAGCGCCAGCGCACCCCAGTAGTTCGCCGGTGGGTCGGCCACCGGAAATAGCCAGAGCAGCACCGCCGGGGTGAACGGCAGCCCGGTGAGCAGCATCGCCGGCACGAAGATCGCAGCGACCACCCACAGCGACGGCAACAGCCGCCGCAGTCGCCGGCCGACCGCCATCGGCCCGGACCGCGACAGGGACGCGGCCATCAGCGAACCGGCGAGCGCGAACATCACCGACATCGCCGGGAACATCAGCGTCAGCGATCCCCAGCCGGTGACGTGGTAGACGACGACCCGCACGATGGCCAGGGCGCGCAGCAGGTCCAGGTATCTGTTTCGCATCAGCCTGCATCTGTGTCGGGGGCGCGGAGGCTCTTGCTTCCCTACCCTCCGTTGCCCGGCGACGAACCGACCAGAGACCCACTGCGATAGTGAAACTTCCCATATGCCTGACCGGTCCAGATCAGACGATCCGGTGCCGGTCGTCCGATTTCACCGATCCGCCGGATCGACTCAGAACCCGAGCTTGCGCAACTGCTTCGGGTCGCGCTGCCAGTCCTTGGCCACCCGTACGTGCAGATCGAGGTAGACCTTCGTACCCAGCAGCTCCTCGATCTGCCGTCGCGCGGCGGTGCCGACGCCCTTGAGCCGAGCGCCCCGATGCCCGATGACGATCGCCTTCTGGCTGGGCCGCTCCACGTACACGTCGGCGTAGATCTTCGTCAGCCGGCCCTCCGGAATCATCTCCTCCACCACCACGGCGATGGAGTGCGGCAACTCGTCCCGGACCCCCTCCAGCGCGGCCTCCCGGATCAGCTCCGCCACCAGCACCTGCTCCGGATCGTCGGTGAGCATGTCGTCCGGGTACAGCTGCGGCGACTCGGGGAGATAGCGCGTCATCACCTCGACCAGGGTGTCCACCTGGTGCCCGGAGACCGCGCTGACCGGCACGACCTCGGCGAAATCCCCCAGCTCACTGACGGCGAGCAACTGCTCGGCCAGCCGCTTGCGATCGACCAGGTCGGTCTTGGTGACCACCGCCAGCACGGTCGCCTTCAGCTCGGCCAACTCCCCGGTGATGAACCGGTCGCCACGGCCGATCGGCTCGTCGGCCGGGATACAGAGGCCGATCACGTCGACCTCGCTCCAGGTCTGCCGCACCAGATCGTTGAGCCGCTCGCCCAACAGGGTGCGAGGACGATGCAGGCCCGGGGTGTCGACCAGCACGAGCTGCGACTCCGGCCGGTGCAACACCGCCCGGATGATGTGCCGGGTGGTCTGCGGCTTGTTCGACGTGATCGCGATCTTCTGCCCGACGATGGCATTGGTCAACGTGGACTTGCCGGCGTTTGGCCGCCCGACGAAACACGCGAAACCCGCCCGATAGGCGCGTCCGCTGCGTTCGCTCATGACGCCGCTCCGCTACGCTCCGCGCCGCCATGAGGCACCCACGCACCGCGCCTGACGATTCGCTCGCTGAGCTCGCTCATTCGGTCACCGTGCCGAGCACCGTGCCGTCCGGTCCGGCCACGTGCACCGGCGCGTCGGCGGCCAGGTCACGCACGGCCGCGTAGCCGGCACCGTCCAGGGTGGACGCTTCGGTCACCACCACCGCAGCCTCCAACCGGGTGGCACCCGCCGCAGCCGCCGAGGCGACCGCCAGTTGCAGCGCGGTGATGGTCAGCGAGGGCAGCGACACGCTGGCCGCCGCGTACGTCCGACCGTCCTGGTCCCGGACCGCGGCGCCCTCCACGGCGCCCACTCGGCCCCGGGCACCCCGGGCGAGGATGACCAGCTTGCCGTCCTCGGCGCTCAGTTCGGAGCCGGAGGACCGGACGGCCGGTACGGCGGGTGACTCAGGCATCGGCGGGCTGCCTCTCCTCGGATCGGTCGGTGTCGGAACGGGACGCGGTCGGCCTGCCGCCCGGATCGTCAGTGGTGTCGGTCGGCTCCACCCGACGCACCAGCACCGTGTCGATCCGGTTGCGGCGGCCGGTGGTGCCCTCGGCGACCAGTCGCAGGCCGGCCACCTTGACCTGCGCACCCGGAATCGGCACCCGACCCAGGGCCTGGGCTAGCAGACCACCCACGGTCTCCACCTCGTCGTGCGGCAACTCGGTGTCGAACAGCTCGCCGAGATCCTCGACCGGCAGCCGGGCGGTGACCCGCACCGCGCCGTCCGGCAACTGCTCGACCGGTGGGCGCTCGACGTCGTACTCGTCGGTGATTTCCCCGACGATCTCTTCGAGAATGTCCTCGATGGTGACCAGGCCGCCGGTGCCGCCGTACTCGTCCACCACGATGACCAGGTGGTTGCGGGCGGCCTGCATCTCCGACAGCAGATCGTCGACGGGCTTGGACTCGGGCACGAAGGTCGCCGGCCGCATCAGCTCGGCCACCGGCAGCTGACGGTCCTCGACGGCCCCGCCCTGGGTACGCCGGATCAGGTCCTTGAGATAGAGGATGCCGAGCACGTCGTCCACGCTCTCGCCGATCACCGGGATCCGGGAGAAGCCGGAGCGCAGGAACAACGCGAGCGCCTGGGAGAGGTTCTTGCCCGATTCGATCCACACCATCTCGGTACGCGGAACCATCACCTCGCGGGCGATGGTGTCACCGAGTGCGAAGACCGAGTGGATCATCTGCCGCTCGCCGTGCTCCACCACGCCCCGCTGCTCGGCGAGGTCGACCAGCTCACGCAGCTCGACCTGAGTGGCGAACGGCCCCTCCCGGAAACCACGTCCCGGAGTGACCGCGTTACCGATCAGGATCAGCAGAGAGGCCAGCGGGTTGAGCACCCGGCCCAGCCAGCGCACCAGCGGTGCGGCCGAGCGGCCCACCGCGTACGCGTGCTGCCGGCCCAGGGTGCGCGGGCCCACACCGACCACGACGAAGCTGACCACGGTCATCGCCCCCGCGGTGACCAGCGCCGCCCGCCAGCCCGCGCCGAAGGTGTCCACCGCCACCAGCGCCACAAGCGTGGTGGCGGTCAGCTCGGCGAGCAGCCGGAGCAGCAGCAGGAGATTGAGGTGCCGGACCACGTCACCGGCGACCGTCTGGAGAGTACGCGCTCCCCGGATCCCCTCACGGGCAAGTTCGGCCGCCCGGGCCGGGGAGACCGCGGCCAGGGCGGCCTCGGTCATCGCGATCAGGCCCGCGAGCACCACCAGCCCGGCAGCGAACACGAGCAGTTGCAGGTCGGGTAGGCCGGTGGCGGCCGCGGCCAACGAAGTGTCCATCACCGGGGGCGGGCCGACCGCCAGCTCGCCAGCAACCGGGCCTGGAGCCCGAACATCTCCCGCTCCTCCTCCGGCTCCGCGTGGTCGTAACCGAGCAGGTGCAGGACACCGTGCACGGTGAGCAGATGCAACTCGTCAGCGGTGCTGTGCCCGGCGGTGGCCGCCTGCTTCGCCGCCACCTCCGGGCAGAGCACGATGTCGCCGAGCAGCGCCGGTTCACCACCGGCGGCAACCTCACCCGGCCCGTGGTCGACGCTGCCCTCGTCCATGGGGAAGGCCAGCACGTCGGTCGGGCCGTCGCCGCCCATCCAACGATGGTTCAGCTCGGTCATGTAGTCGACGTCCACCAGCAACACGGAAAGCTCGGCGAGCGGGTTGACTCCCATCTCGTCGAGTGCGTGCCGGGCGACGGCGAGCACGGCGTCGGTGTCGACCTCGGCACCGGACTCGTTGGCGATCTCGATGGACAACTGTCTTCCCTCGGTCTAGCGGCGCCGGCCGCCGCGGTTGCCCTGGGCGCTGCGCCCGGACACCGCGTGCACGCCCTGCGCCTGCTGGTTCTCGGCGTCCCACCGCGCGTACGCGTCGACGATCTCTCCGACCAACCGGTGACGTACCACGTCGGCGCTGGACAGCTGCGCGAAGTGCACGTCCTCGACACCTTCCAGGATGTCCCGGACGACCCGCAGCCCGCTGGTCGTCCCACCGGGCAGGTCGACCTGGGTGACATCGCCGGTGACCACGATCTTGGAGCTGAAGCCGAGCCGGGTGAGGAACATCTTCATCTGCTCGGGAGTCGTGTTCTGCGCCTCGTCGAGAATGATGAACGCGTCGTTGAGCGTGTTGTGCGTGACCAGGAAGTCATCGGTGACATAGAGCGAATCTTCCGCCGCCACCTGGATGCACATCGTCTCCTGGACACCAGCGGGGACGATCGAGTCGATGAAACGCATCGGTCGGCCGCCGCCGCACTCTTCGTACCGCTGGCGCTTACGCGCCAACCGGAACGGCGCTACGCCCTCCGGCAAGCGGATCTCCACGACGTAGGCGTCCGACCGGTACGCGACCGGTCGACCGTTGGCCAGGCCAGGCTTGCGACCCTCGGCCTCTCGAACGCGCCACGTCGCCACGCCACCGAGTGACTGGACCAGGTGGACGACGTCGTCGCGGAGTCGGGGAGAGGTCGTCGAGTACTGCACCCGGCAGGTACGTCCCGCCTGGACGACCGGCCCGCCGTCGGTGTCCAGCAGCCCCTGCAGGACGGCCAGTCGGACATTGACGCTGTTCTGAAGATATCCGGAAGGCACGAACTTGGTGCCCGACTTCGTCCCGGCCAGACCCAGCTCGCGGAGCGCGACCGTCACCGGGTTAGCGACGATCACACCGCCGCGGTGACCCTTGGTGTGCCGGAGCACATAGTCGTGTTCGCTCTTGCGGTGCAGCTCGATGTCGACGAGGTTGTCCTCCACCGCCCGGGCGAGCTCAGGGTCCGCCGTGGTGAACCCGGGCGTCGTGCGGCACGAGATCGACCCGTCTCCGAGCAGCAGGCCGAGGACGTACGGATCGAGCGGAACGTCCTGCGGTTCCAGCTGGACCGGAGCTACCACCGGGAGTTCGTACCGGCGAATGTACCCCCGCCGCTCCTGCCCGATCATCTCCTGGGTCTCGAGCGTGCGTCGGCGACCACGCCGTTTGTCCTCGGGCGTGGCGACGGTCCAGAGGTGATCACCGCAGCACAGGGTGGAGGCCCCGTCCTGCGTGGTCACCCGGTAGACCTGCTTGGGCCCCTGCGGGTAGATCCCGATCACCGGAGTCGGCTTGCCATTCGAGCCGATCACCAGGTCGCCGATCTGGAGTGAGCCGAACCGCTTGAAGCCTTCCGGCGTCAGTACGCGGGCATCGTACGGCTGCGCCCGCCCCCTCATATATGCCAGGGGGGCCACCTCGATCGTCCCGGCCGCCATCAGTTTCGGGATGGTCTCCGGGTCGAGCATGTCGTGCAGCGCGTCGTAGAGCGGGCGTAGATAGGGGTCGATCTTCTCGTTGAGCGTGCCGGGCAGGAAGCCCAGCCGCTCACCGGCCTCGACCGCCGGCCGGGTCAGGATGATCCGGTTGATCTGCTTGGCCTGCAACGCCTGCACCGCCTTGGCCATGGCGAGGTAGGTCTTACCGGTACCCGCCGGGCCGATGCCGAAGACGATGGTGTGCCCGTCGATCGCGTCGACGTAGCGCTTCTGCCCGAGCGTCTTGGGGCGGATGGTGCGCCCGCGCCGGGAGAGAATGTTGAGGGTAAGGACCTCGGCGGGCCGCTCCGTGCCACCCTGTTCGAGCATGCCGACGGTACGCCGGACGGCATCTGTGGTCAGGGTCTCGCCTTTCTCGATGAGTTCGAGCAGCTCGCTGAAGAGCCGCTCGGCGAGGGCGTTGTCGGCGGGAGCGCCCGTGATGGTGATCTCATTGCCACGCACGTGCACGTCACTGTTCACCGAGCGCTCGACCAGTCGCAGGATCTCGTCACCCGCGCCGAGCAGGTTGACCATGATCTTCGAATCGGGAACCGTGATCCTGGTCTGCACCCGGGGCGGGCCGGGAGGTGGGGTGCCGGTCATAGGTCGGGCCCGAGGGCCCTGCGCCACCTGCTCTCGATCTCGGTGCCGGGCCCGTGGCACGGCGTGCGGACGTTGCCACCATCGTATCGGGTCAACGGCGGGGACACGCTGCCCATTTCCGCCGCTGCGACGCGCCGACACGACCGGACACAGCAGGGCATTCCACCCCGATGAACCGCCCGGTCAGCTGCGGAAGTCGAAGCCGTCGAAGGTCTCCTGGCGGCGGGTGAACCGGTAGGTCGCCCAGTGCATCCGGAGCACCACACCAGCGGAGTCCCGGGTCAGCCGGAGCAGCTCGCCGTTCTCCCGGCCGGAGACGGTACGGAACACGTCCGGCTGGTCCGGCACCGGGGCGAACACCGCCGGTGGCTTCCCCGGGGGATCGCCGGCGGCACGGGCACGCAGGGCCCCCTCGTGCCACGAGAAGACGTACTCGAAGCCCTCGCCCCACCAGCGGCCGAGCAGCCCGCGCACGTCCGGCGGCGCCGGATCGCCGGGACGCCACGGGTCGATGTCGGCCGGATCGTGCTCGACCGCGGCGGCGAGCAGCCGGTGCGGCAACTCCAGCAGCTCGACGGCGGTGCCGGAGGAGCCCAGTACGGCGGCGCCGAACGCCCCCGGGGTGCCCTCGCCGCCCCGGCGGCCGTACGCCCCGGCGAGGAAGCCGGGCATCGCCCCGTCGTGCCCGACGTGCACCACCCGATCCCCCTGTGGCACCAGGATCAGGCCGAGACCGAACCCGCCGGCCCACAGCGCCTCGTCGGTGACCGTGACCGGCCAGCGCATCTCGTCCAGCGTGGCCGGGTCGAGCACCCGACCTGCCGCGTCCAACGCCGCCGGGTCGGCCAGGAAGGCGGCCCACCGGGCCATGTCGGTCGCCGTGCTCCACAGTTGCGCGGCGGGGCTCACCGCGCCGAAGTCGGTGGGTGGCTCCGGACGCGCCTCGTCGGAGTACGCGTCGACCAGGAACCCGGTGGCGGCGCGCGGACCCGGGGTGGTTGTGGTGGAGGTGATCCCGAGCGGGGTCAGCACCCGCTCGGTCAGCACCTCCGCCCAGGTGCCGCCGCGTACCTGCCCGACCAGGTGGCCGAGCAGTGCCATGCCGAGATTCGAGTAGTGGTAGCGGCGCCCGGTGGGCAGCACCCGCTCGGCCCGGGCCAGCTCGGCGATCAGCTGACCGGTGTCCGGCGCGCGTAGCGTGTCCCAGACGTCGCCGTACGGTTCCCGTTGCAGGCCGGCGGTGTGCGACAGCAGCCGACGCACGGTCAACTCGCCGTGCGCCGGCAGGTCGAGGTGCCGCCGCAGCGGGTCATCGAGGTCGAGCAGCCCGTCGTCGCGGCACTGCATGACCAGTACGGCGGTGAACGTCTTGGTCACCGAGCCGATCCGGAACCGGGTCTGCTCGTCCAGGGCCGTGTCGTTGCCGGTGCCGCCGGCGGTGCACGTCCACAGCGGCCGGTCGGCGCGATGCACCGCAGCCGAGATCGCCGGCACCCGGGCCTGTGCCTGGACCTGGCGCACCATCCGGCCCAGACGACCGGCGGCGGAGGTGCGGCCGGCGGCGGAGGTCATCCGAGGTCCCGGGCCAGCATCGGGCCGAGTGGTGCGCCGCCGAGTACGTGGGCGTGCACGTGGAAGACCTCCTGACCGCCGTACGCCCCGGTGTTGAACATCAGCCGGAACCCGTCGCCGAGCAGCCCCTCGTCCTCGGCCACCGCGGCGGCCGTGGCCAGCACCTCGCCGGCCAGCGCCGGATCACCCTGACCGAGGGTGGCCACGTCGGCGTAGTGCTCCTTCGGTACGACCAGCACGTGTACCGGCGCCTTCGGGTCGATGTCGCGGAAGGCGAGCGTGGTGGGCGTCTCGCGGACCACGGTGGCCGGAATCTCTCCGGCGACGATGCGGCAGAACAGACAGTCGCTTCCCATCCGGGCAGTGTAAGGAAGGGATCCCCGGCGATGTCCGCGCGAGGCTCACCAACGCAGCAGGCGGGTGGCGAGGACCGCCAGGGCGGCCACGCCCGCGGTGGAGGTGCGCAGCACCGAGGGGCCGAGCCGCACGGGTCGGGCGCCGGCTTCCTGGAAGGCCGACAGCTCGTCCGCGGTGATGCCGCCCTCCGGGCCCACCACCAGCACGATCTCGCCGTGCTCGGGCAGCTCGACGGTGGTCAGCCGGTCGGTTGCCTCCTCGTGCAGCACGTAACCGGCCGCCGCCCCGGCGATCCGGCGCGTCACCGATGCGGTGGTCTCGTCCGGCGCTCCCGCCACCACCGGCAGCCACGCCCGGCGGGCCTGTTTCGTGGCTTCCCGGGTGGTGGCGACCCACCGGCTGCGGGCCCGTACGCCCCGGTCGCCGCGCCACTGCACCACCGACCGGCCCGCCGCCCAGGGGACGATCTCGTCCACGCCCGCCTCGGTCATCGCCTGCACTGCCAGCTCGCCCCGGTCGCCCTTGGCGATGCCCTGGACCACCACCAGCCGCGGGTTCGCGGCGTCGACGTACCCCCGGTCGGTCACGTCGAGGTCGAGGGTGCCCCGGCCGACGGCGGTCACCACGGCGGTGGCCGTGCCGCCCCGCCCGTCGGCGAGCAGCACCTGTTCGCCGGCGCGCAGCCGTTGCACGGTGGCGGCGTGGTGGCCCTCGGGGCCGTCCAGCACCATCGAGGCGGCGGTCGGCAGCGACTCGACCAGGAACAGCGGGGCGGACACGTCAGGCGTGGCCGTTGAAGGCGTCGCGCATCCGGGAGAAGAACCCGCCCTGCTTGGTCAGCTCGGCGACCTCCTCGCCACGGGTCTTGGCGAACTCGCGCAGCATCCGTTCCTGCTCGGCGTCGAGCTTCGTCGGAGTCCGCACGTCCAGGTGGACGTAGAGGTCGCCCCGCCCGGCGCCGCGCAGGTGCGGTACGCCACGGGCCCGCAGCCGCAGGGTGCTGCCCGGCTGGGTGCCCGCCTTGACGTCGACCGGTTCCTCGCTGTCGAGCGCCTTGATGGTCAGCCGGGTGCCGAGCGCGGCGGCGGTCATCGGCACGGTGACCCGGCAGTGCAGGTCGTCGCCCTTGCGGGAGAAGACGTCGTGCGGCCGTTCGTGGATCTCCACGTAGAGGTCCCCGGCGGTGCCGCCGCCCGGGCCGACCTCGCCCTGCTGGGCGAGGCGGATGCGCATGCCGTCCTCCACCCCGGCAGGGATCTTGACGGTCAGCGAACGACGGGTGCGTACCCGGCCGTCACCGGCGCAGGTCGGGCAGGGGCTCGGGATGGTGGTGCCGTAACCCTGGCAGACCGTGCACGGCCGGGCGGAGACCACCTGCCCGAGGAAGGTGCGCTGCACCGACTGCACCTCGCCCCGGCCACCGCACGCCTCGCAGGTGGCCAGGTGGGTGCCGGCGGCGGTGCCGGCACCGGAGCAGGTGGTGCAGAGCACGGCGGTGTCGACGGTGATCGGCGCCTCGACGCCGAAGGCGGTCTCCTGGAGGTCCAGTTCCAGGCGCAGGATGGCGTCGGCGCCGGGGCGGGTACGCGGACGCGGGCCTCGCCCGGCGCCGGTGGCACCACCGAAGAACGCGTCCATGATGTCCTGGAAGCCGACGAAGGGGCCGGCCCCGCCGGGGCCACCCGGACCGCCGGGCCCGCCTCCGCCGGGTGCCAGCGGATCCCCGCCGAGGTCGACGATCTGCCGTTTCCGATCGTCCGAGAGGACCTCGTACGCGGCGTTGATGTCCTTGAACTTCTCCTGTGCCTCCGGATCCGGATTCACGTCCGGATGGAACTGGCGCGCCAGCTTGCGGTAGGCGCGCTTGATCTCGTCATCGGAGGCACCCTTGCTCACGCCGAGAATGCCGTAGTAGTCCCTGGCCACTGCGTTCCGTGTCCTCGTGTTCGTCTCGAGTTACGCCGTTCGGCGGCGGCAGCCTGCCGTCGGCCCTGACTTGTCAGTTCTGGGCCAGCAGCTCGCCCACGTAGCGTGCCACGGCCCTCACCGTGGCGATGGTTCCGGGGTAGTCCATCCGGGTCGGTCCCAGCACGCCCATCCCCCCGACGATGGTCGCGCCCGGGCCGTATCCGGTGCTGACCACGGAAGCCGCCCGCAGGTTGTCGTACTCGTTCTCGTCGCCGATGCGCACCCGCAGTGTGCTCGGCTCCACCTCGCCGATGAGCTTGAGCAGCACGACCTCCTCCTCAAGTGCTTCAAGGATCGGACGCAACGAGCCCTGGAAGTCGAGCAGGCCGCCCCGGGCGAGGTTGGCGGTGCCGGCCAGAGCGAGCCGCTCCTCGTGCCGTTCGACGAGCGTCTCCAGCAGCACCGTGGACAGGGTGGTCATCGCCGGGCGCAGGTGCGGCACGCAGTCCTCGATGAGGGCCTGCACCAGCGGCGGGGTCTCCGACAGGCGGACGCCCACCAGTTTCTCGTTGACCAGCCGGCGCAGGTCCAGCACGTCGTCGGCGAGGACCGGCGCGGGCAGCTCGACGAGTCGCTGCTCGACCCGGCCGGTGTCGGCGATCATCACCAGCATCAGCCGGGTGGTGGAGATCGGCACCAGTTCCAGGTGACGCACCCGGGATCGGGCCAGGCTCGGGTACTGCACGACGGCGACCTGCCGGGTCAGCTGCGCCAGCAGCCGCACCGTGCGGTGCACCACGTCGTCGAGGTCGACGGCGCCGGCCAGGAAGCGCTCGATCGCCCGGCGCTCGGCCGGGCTGAGCGGCTTGACCCGGCTCAACCGGTCGACGAAGAGTCGGTAGCCACGGTCGGTGGGCACCCGCCCCGCGCTGGTGTGCGGCTGCCGGATGTAGCCCTCGTCCTCCAGCACGGCCATGTCGTTTCGGACCGTGGCCGGCGAGACACCGAGTTGGTGCCGCTCGACCAGCGACTTGCTGCCGACCGGCTCCTGGGTGGCGACGTAGTCCTCGACGATCGCCCGGAGCACGGCGAGCTTCCGGTCGTCCAGACCCATCCTTGCCACCTCCTGTCGCAGGTCAGCCCGCAGCGTCACGGCCACCAGAGGAACACTCTGGCACTCGACTGTAGCGAGTGCCAGTCTACGTCGGCGTCCCCGTCCACGCGATGATCAAGTCGGCACGCCCGTCATCGAACCGATCGGTGGGTTGACACTCGCCGGTGTCGCTCTGGTGCGCCGTTGCCGGTGGCACCTACCGTGACCCCCATGACTGAACCACCTCGTCCCCCGGACTCCGGCGACGAACCCACGACACCACTGTCCGGTTCGCCTGGCCAGGGCGGCTATCCCCCGCCCGGCGGCTATCCACCTCCCACCGGCGACCAACCGCCGCCGGCCGGCTACCCCCCACCCGGGGGCTACCCGCCGCCCGGCGGTTACCCGCCGCCGCCCGGGGCCCCCGGTGTCGGCTACCCGACCGGCGGTTACGGCGCTCCTGGCGGTGGCTACGCCAACAACGAGGACAAGACCTGGTCCCTGATCGCGCACTTCGGCGGCCCGCTCGGCGTGGTCGTCGGTGGCGGGCTCTTCGGCTGGGTGGCGCCGCTGATCGCGATGATGACCCGCGGGCAGCAGTCCCCGGTCGCCCGGGCCCATTCGGTGGCCGCGCTGAACTTCCAGCTCACCTGGGCCATCGTCGGCGTGCTGAGCTGGGTGCTCACCATGATCACCTGCGGCATCCTGTTCTTCGCGCCGATCATCGCCGGGATCGTGCCGGTGATCTTCGGCATCATCGGCGGGGTCAAGGCCAACGAAGGGGTGCTCTACCAGTACCCGATGACGTACGCCTTCGTGAAGCGCTGACCGGCCGGCTTACCTGGTGACGGGGGTCAGGGCAGCAGGTCGCGAACCACGGCGTCGGCGAGCAACCGGCCGCGCAGGGTGAGCACGGCGCGGCCGGCGGCGTGGGCGGGCTCGGCGAGCAGCCCCTCGGCCAGCGCCCGCGCCGCGCCCGCCCGCCCGGCGTCGGTAAGCACGTCCAGTGGCAGGCCGGAAGCCAGCCGCAACCGGAGCATGACGTCCTCCATGTGCGCCTCGTCGCCGGTGAGCACCTCCCGGGCCTGCCCGGGTGACGCCCCGGCGGCGAGGCGTCCCGCGTACGCGGCGGGATGTTTGACGTTCCACCAACGCACTCCGCCGACGTGGCTGTGTGCCCCCGGCCCGAGGCCCCACCAGTCACCGCCGGCCCAGTAGAGCAGGTTGTGCCGGCAGCGCGCGTCCGGCGTGCGGGCCCAGTTGGAGACCTCGTACCAGGAGAAACCGGCCGCGCCGAGGGCGGACTCGGCGGCCAGGTAGCGGTCCGCGGCCACGTCCTCGTCCGGGTAGGGCAGCTCGCCACGGCGCATCCGGGCGGCCAGCCGGGTGCCGTCCTCGACGATCAGGGCGTACGCGCTGACATGGTCCACGCCCGCGGCCACCACCTCATCCAGCGAGGCGGCGAAGTCCTCGGCCCGCTCCCCCGGTGTCCCGTAGATCAGGTCGAGATTGACGTGGTCGAAGCCGGCGTCGCGGGCCTCCAGCGCGGCGGCGGTGGCCCGGCCGGCATGGTGCCGGCGGTCGAGCACGGCGAGCACCCCGGGCGCGGCCGACTGCATGCCCAGCGAGATCCGGGTGTACCCGGCCGCGCGCAACTCCTTCAGCGAGGTGGGCGTCACCGATTCCGGGTTGGCCTCGGTGGTCACCTCCGCGTCGGCGGCCAGCCCCCAGGTCCGGTCGATCGCGTCGAGGATGCGGGCCAGGTCGTCGGCGGGCAGCAGGGTGGGGGTGCCGCCGCCGACGAAGACCGTGTCCACCCGGGCCGGCGGGGCCTCGCCCAGCACCCGGGCGGCGAGCGTCAGTTCCGCCAGCACGGCGTCGGCGTAGGCCTCCCGGCTCGCGCCGCCGCCCAGCTCGTCGGCGGTGTACGTGTTGAAGTCGCAGTAGCCGCAGCGGCTCGCGCAGAAGGGCACGTGCACGTACACCCCGAAACCCCGGGCGCCCACGGACGCACGGGCGGACGCGGGCAGCGACCCGTCGACGGGGACGGGCTCGCCTGCTGGAAGGACGCCGGGCATGGCCACTAGTGTGCCCTGGCATGACCTCTCCCGACGCGCTCGTGCGGGTCGCCACGGCCCACGGGGTGACCACGCTCACCCTGGACAGTCCGCACAACCGCAACGCGCTCTCCACGCCGCTGATGACCGAACTGCTGGCCGGACTGTCCGCCGCGGTCGCCGACGACGCGGTCCGGGTGATCGTGCTCGACCACACCGGGCCGGTCTTCTGCTCCGGAGCCGACCTGAAGGAGACCGCGGCGGCGTACGCCAGCGGCACGGTGCCCGCCGGGATGCTGGGTGACGTGCTCGCGGCGGTCCGGGAGTGCCCGAAGCCGGTGCTGGCGAGGGTCGCCGGCCCGGCCCGGGCCGGCGGCCTGGGTCTGATCGCGGCGGCCGACCTGGCAGTCTGCACGGCCGAGGCCACGTTCGCCTTCACCGAGGTGCGGATCGGGGTGATCCCCGCGGTGATCTCCGCGACGGTGCTGCCCCGCCTGACCAGCCGGGCGGCAGCCGAGCTGTACCTGACCGGCGACACCTTCGACGGCCGGCGGGCGGCCGAGATCGGCCTGGTCACCGCCGCGGTGCCGGCAGAGGAACTGGATGCCACGGTGCAGCGGTACTGCGACTCGCTGGTACGCGGGGCCCCGGCGGCGATGGCCGGTGCGAAGCGACTGCTGCGCCGCCCGGCCGCCGTCGACCTGCGCGCCGACCTGGCCGAGCTGGCCGAGCTGTCCACCGGGTACTTCCTGTCGGCGGACGGGATCGAGGGGGTCACCGCGTTCCGGGAGAAGCGGCCGCCGCGCTGGGTGGCGGAACTCGGTAGGTGAGGTACGGCCGGGACGGGGAACCTCGCGTTGCGCGTGGGCGCCACAGGAGGTGGGAACCGGTCGGACGACCCGAACGGGTCGATCAGGGACGTACGCTTGGCGGACCTTGACACAGGAGGTGCGGGTGCGAACTCGGGCTGTCGCGACGGGCTTCGTGGTCCTCGTCCTGATCGCCGCGATCGGGATGATCGTGGTGCTGAGGCAGGCCGGTGAGGGGCTACGGCTGCCGCTGGCCGGCCGGGCCTGCACGGTGCAGGCCGACGGCGAGGTGACGCTCGACTCGCAGCAGATGGCGAACGCGGCGACCATCGCGGCGATCGGCGTGCAGCGCGAGATGCCCGAGCGGGCGGTGGTGGTGGCGCTCGCCACCGCGTACCAGGAGTCCGGGCTGCGCAACCTGACCGGTGGTGACCGCGACTCCGTGGGGCTGTTCCAGCAGCGACCGAGCCAGGGCTGGGGCACACCGGCCCAGATCCGCGACCCCCGGTACGCGGCGGGGAAGTTCTACGCGGCGTTGAAGAAGGTGCGCGGCTGGGAGGACATGCGGGTCACCGACGCCGCGCAGAAGGTGCAGCGCTCGGCCTTCCCGGAGGCCTACGAGAAGTGGGCCGACGAGTCGCAGGTGCTCACCCGGGCGCTGCTCGGTCACGCCACCACGGCGGTCACCTGCGCGGTGGGCGGCGACCCGGTGATGCGCGGTGCCGCCGCCATCGCCGCGCTGACCAAGGGACTGGCGCTCGACTGGGGCCTGGTGGCCGTCGCCTCCGACGACGACCGCCCGGCAGGCAGGAGCTACTTCAGCTCCGCCGTCGACAACTACGGCAACCCGACCCTGCTGAAAGTGGGGATCAACGACTTCGAGCGGAGCCCCGCCGGCAGCCTGATGACGTCCCCCGAGGGCGTACGGGCCGGCTGGCGGTACACGCACTGGCTGGTCTCCCACGCCAAGGAGCACGGGGTGAAGCGGGTGACCTATGACGGCCGGGAGTGGACCGCCAAGCGCGGCGCCTGGAAGCGGTTGCCGGACAGCGACCGGGGCGACACGGAGGTTCTCGCCGAGGTCCACGCCGACGTCTGAGCGACCCCCGATCTTTTTACCCGCAGTCACCGCAAGATCCGGCAATTCGGCACGTAAGGCCGCGTCTCGCCACGTTGGGTGACGTGCGGTAGTCAGGCAACCGCCTTCAGTCGCCGTGCCTGTGGAAAGGTCGCGGGGTGCCCCCCGGGCCATCCGGACGCGCGTTACGATCGGCGGCCTGTGCCAGAAATGGTTTCACCTCTTGGGGAGGGGTACGACGTGGCGTTCGACTACGGCGACCGGACCGGCTACGAACCGATCAGTGACGTCGACCGCAAGGAGTTTCACGAGCAGGGCTTTCTCCTGCTGCGGAACGTCCTGACCGAGGATCACCGGGCCGCTCTGGAGGCCGCGGTCGACCGGGTGTACGAGGAGGAGAAGGCCAAGGGCACCACCACCAAGGACGGCACCCTGCACCTGCTGGGCTTCCTTGAGCGTGACGAGCTCTTCGGCGAGCTGCTCACCCACCCGATCGCCTTCCCCTACATGTGGGGGCTGGCGGGCTGGAACATCTACACCCACCACAACCACCTCGACGTCACGCCGCCGGCGTCGGAGCCCGAGAAGCCGTACTGGGGTTGGCACCAGGACGGGTACCGGCAGAACTCCGACCCGGAGACGATGGACCCGAACCTGCCGCGGCCGATGTTCTCGCTGAAGGTCGCCTACGTGCTCTCCGACCTGTCGGAGAAGGGCCGGGGCGCGACGAAGGTGATCCCGGGCAGCCACCTGTGGAACTCGCTGCCCCGCCCGACGGACCTGAGCGTGCACAACCCGGATCCCGAGGGCACGGTCGAGATCACCGCCAACCCGGGTGACGCCTTCATCTTCGACCGCCGCCAGTGGCACTCCCGGTCGACCAACCTGTCGAACATCACCCGCAAGATGCTGTTCGTCGGTTACACCTACCGGTGGATCCGCCCGCTCGACGAGCTGCACCCCGACAAGGACGGCGAGTGGTACCGCAACCGCACGCCGGTGCAGCGCCAGTTGCTCGGTGAGGGCACCCACACGGCCAACTACTGGGGCATCAACTGGGACGGCTACATCGACGACGAGATCCCGCTGCGCAAGGAGCTCAAGCAGCGCGGTCTGCTCAACCGCAGCATCCCCTGGCTCCGCTGACCGGACCGTGACGACAGGCCCCGTGGGCCACGCCTGGACGTGGCTCACGGGGCCTGTCGCGTCACCTCGGGACGACGCGCCGGTCCGTCAGCCGGCCGGTTCGCCCAGGCGGCGACGCGCCTTCTCACGGATCGGCTCGGGCAGGTCGTCGGCCGCCAGCAACCGGGGCAGCAGCGCCGGCTCCAGGCTGAGCGCCCGGAACACCTCGCCGAGGGTCACCCCGTGCGCCGGCCGGTGCACGATCTCGATCGGATCGCCGGCGCCCACCGCGCCCTCGCGCACCACCCGCAGGTACGCGCCGGGGGTCGCGCGGGCGGTGAACCGCTTGATCAGATCCGGTACGCCCCAGAATCCGGCAAAGGTGGTGCACGGCGTCCGCGGCATGGTCACCTGGAGCAGCACCTCACCGACGGCCCACTGCTCGCCGATCACGGCGCCGGTCACGTCGACCGCGTACGTGGTGAGGTTCTCGCCGAAGCCGCCGGGGCGGATGGTGCGCCCGAGGTCCGCCTCCCACCAGGCCGCGTCCTCCCCCGCGTACGCGTAGACAGCCTTGTCCGGACCACCGTGGTGGGTCCGTTCGCCGATGAAGTCGCCGGCCACCCCGTCGACGCGAAAGAGCACCGGAGCATCGGCCGGCCGCTTGTCGATGCCGCTGCGCCCGCTCGCGTCACCAGCCCACGCCGCCTCGGTCACGATGCCGACGTTCACCGATGCCACCCTGCCCGTCATGATCACATCCTACGGGAGCGACCTCGTCACGCCACGGCCCTCGCCCGCCGCCGGTGGTCAGGTCGGTCGCGGCACGGGGGCGGGCCGGCCGCCTCGCCTGGGCACGAAGTTGGGCGTACGAACGCGAAAGGCACCCGACCACGACGGTCGGGCGCCTTTCGACGGTTCAGCTGTTACCGGTGGGTGACACCCCGGCGGTTGCGGCCCACGCCGGCGACCAGCGCCACGGCGACGGCGGCCAGCAGCACCTGGAGCATCAGCTCCCGCCAGTCGATACCGGCGGTCTCGGCGAAACCGGACGCACGGGCGATCACGGTACCGAGCAGCGCCGCACCGACACCGATGAGCATGTGCAGCCAGATCGGCATGTTCTGACGGCCCGGCACCACCAGTCGGCCCAGCGCACCGACGATCAGACCAACGATCAGGGCGGTGATGATGCCCCAGACGGTGAGCTCCATGGTCGCTCTCCTTCACAAAGACGTTCCACAATGTGTGGCGTTCCTGTCGTGACCGCCTAATGCCCGACCCACGAAGATCCCAAACCGGCTTTTCCGTCCGAGAGGTCACGACGACTCCGAAAGATCGCGGCCAGCGACTCTTCGCCGCGATGCCGTGAGCTACGGCCAACGCCGACGGGGGTCGACACGCCGATCGGCCGGTCTGGTCAGGCCGCGAGCGAGCGGGCCCGAACGCCGACGGGCGCCCGGCCGGGTGGCCGGGCGCCCGTCGAGGCGGAGTCGGTTACCGATGGGTGACGCCGCGACGGCGACTGCCCACGCCGACCACCAGCGCGACCGCGATCGCGGCCAGGGCGACCTGGACGGCCAACTCGGCCCAGTCGATACCGGCGGTCACCGTGGCGATGCCCATCGCACGGGCGAGCACGGTGCCGAGCAGCGCCGCACCGACGCCGATGATCATGTGCAGCCAGATGGGCATGTCCTGCCGGCCCGGTACCACGAGACGGCCCAGCGCGCCGATGATCAGACCCACGAACAGCGCGGTGATGATGCCCCAGACGGTGAGCTCCATGGCGGATCTCCTTACCCGGAATATGTCATTTGGGGGGTTCCTGTCCTCTCGGTCAGATTCCCTCGACGACGAATCCCCAAACCGCCCGCGCCGGACGCCCCTAGGCAAGCAGGCGCCACCCCGGGTCGGTCACTTCTTTCCGCTCGCCTTGCCGTCGGAGTCGGAGGAGAGCGCGGCGATGAACGCCTCCTGCGGGACCTCCACCCGGCCCACCATCTTCATCCGCTTCTTGCCCTCCTTCTGCTTCTCCAGCAGCTTGCGCTTACGGCTGATGTCACCGCCGTAGCACTTGGCGAGCACGTCCTTACGGATGGCGCGGATGGTCTCCCGAGCGATCACCCGGCTGCCGATGGCCGCCTGGATCGGCACCTCGAACTGCTGGCGCGGGATGAGGTTGCGCAGCTTCGCCGCGATGGTGGTGCCGTACGCGTACGCCTTGTCCTTGTGCACGATGGCGCTGAACGCGTCCACCGGCTCGCCGTGCAGCAGGATGTCGACCTTCACCAGGTCGGACGCCTGCTCGTCGGTGGGCTCGTAGTCCAGCGAGGCGTAGCCCTTGGTGCGGCTCTTGAGCTGGTCGAAGAAGTCGAAGATGATCTCGGCCAGGGGCAGCGTGTAGCGCAACTCCACCCGGTCGGCGGAGAGGTACTCCATGCCGAGCAGGTTGCCCCGCCGGCCCTGGCAGAGCTCCATCACCGCACCGACGTAGTCGTTCGGCGTCAGCACGCTGGCCCGCACCGTCGGCTCGTACACCTCGGCGATCTTGCCGGTCGGGTACTCGCTGGGGTTGGTGACCACCACCTCCTGGCCATCCTCCTGGATCGCCCGGTAGACCACGTTCGGCGCGGTCGAGATCAGGTCCAGGTTGAACTCCCGCTCCAGCCGCTCCCCGATGATCTCCAGGTGCAGCAGGCCGAGGAAGCCGCAGCGGAACCCGAAGCCGAGCGCACCCGAGGTCTCCGGCTCGTAGGTGAGCGCGGCGTCGTTGAGCTTGAGCTTGTCCAGCGCGTCGCGCAGTGCCGGGTAGTCCGAACCGTCGATCGGGTAGAGACCCGAGTAGACCATCGGCTTCGGGTCCTTGTACCCACCGAGCGGCTCGGCGGCCGGCCGGTTGTTGATGGTGACAGTGTCACCGACCCGGGACTGCCGGACGTCCTTCACCCCGGTGATCAGGTAGCCGACCTCACCGACGCCGAGCGCCTCCGCCTTCACCATCTCCGGCGAGATGACCCCGATCTCCAGCAGCTCGTGCACCGCGCCGGTGGACATCATCTTGATCCGGTCCCGGGCGCTGATCTGACCGTCGATCACCCGCACGTAGGTGACCACACCCCGGTAGACGTCGTACACCGAGTCGAAGATCATGGCGCGGGCCGGAGCATCGGCGTCACCTACCGGCGGGGTGAACTGCCGGACGATCTCGTCGAGCAGGTACGGCACGCCCTCACCGGTCTTGCCGGAGACCTTTATGCAGTCCGCCGGGTCACCGCCGATCAGGTGGGCCAGTTCCTCGGCGTACTTCTCCGGCTGGGCGGCCGGCAGGTCGATCTTGTTGAGCACCGGGATGATGTGCAGGTCGTTCTCGAGCGCGAGGTACAGGTTCGCAAGCGTCTGCGCCTCGATGCCCTGGGCTGCGTCGACGAGCAGGATGGCACCCTCGCAGGCGGCCAGCGACCGGGACACCTCGTAGGTGAAGTCGACGTGACCAGGCGTGTCGATCATATTGAGCACGGCCTGCTCGCCGGCCCGCTCGCCCTCCCGGATCGTCCACGGCATCCGGACCGCCTGGCTCTTGATGGTGATGCCGCGCTCGCGCTCGATGTCCATCCGGTCGAGGTACTGCGCGCGCATCTGCCGCGGGTCGACCACACCGGTGAGCTGCAACATCCGGTCGGCCAGGGTCGACTTTCCGTGGTCGATGTGAGCGATGATGCAGAAGTTCCTGATCCGCCCCGGGTCGGTGGCACCAGGAGCGTTCGCGCCGGGATCGAGCGTCGGTGGCACAGCGGTCCGTTCTGGTCGGCTGACGTGAGCGGGCCGGCACGCGCCGGCCCCCTCTATGCTCCCATGTCCCCGGCTGGCATCGGCCGGGCGTCCGTCACTCCTGCGGCGGCTCGACGAAGAGGGTGGCGAGCCGGGGCAGCCTACGGCGGGCCTCCTCCTCGTCGTCGAAGTCCCAGAAGTCGTTCAGGTCGGGCTGCGGCGTCGCCGCGCGCTCCCCCGGCAGGTCGGTCGCGGTGGCCCTGCGGTACGCGTCCCACGGCACCGCGAGCATGTCCTCGCACTCGAACTCCTCGCCGCTGAGCGAGGCGGACCGGATCTGCGGCAGCTCGGCAAGCGAGTCCGGATCGGCGACCGCCCGGGCGAAGACCTCCCGTCCCTGGGTCATCAGCCAGCCCCGGAAGTACTCGAATCCGTCGTCGGAAGCGCCACCGTTGATCAGGTACGCGGCGCCCCACAGATCGACCCGGTAGGACGCGGCCAGGACCCGCTGCTGGTGGTGGGCGTACCCGACGATCTCCTCGGGGTCGCGGGCGGCGAGCAGCGCGACGGCCCGGGCGGCGATGGCATCCGGCTCTCCCCCGCCGGTGCGGGCCCGGTCGATCAACTGCCAGAAGTCGTCGGTCCTCATGGTCCGGCAGTCTGGCAGACACCACCCCGGGTGCCCGGATCCGCGCCAGATGTCGCCGCCGGACCGGGCACCGGGCAGCATGGTCAGGTGAGCTTCGCCTCCCCGCCCGCCGTGCCGTACCACGCCACCGCGCAGCGGCCCGAGTGGTCGGCCCTGCCGGCGCGGCTGCGGGCCGCAGTGGCCACCCGGCTGGGCGCCCCGGTGGTCCAGGCCCGGACCGCCGGTGCCGGTTTCACCCGGGGGTTCGCCGCGCTGCTGCGCACCGCCGACGGGCAGGGCGCGTTCGTCAAGGCCGCGCCCCACGCCGAGCAGCCGCACCTGGTCGACTGGTACGCCCGGGAGGCCGCGATCCTCACCCGGCTGCCGGCCAGCCTGCCGGTGCCCCGCCCGCGCTGGACGCTGTGGGAGGCGGGCTGGTACGTCCTGTGCCTCGATCCCGTCGACGGTCATACCCCCCGGCTGCCCTGGGACCGTGCCGAGCTGAGCGCCACCCTCACCGCCTTCACCGACGTCACCGAGGCGCTCGCCGAACCGCCGGCCGAGTTGACCGCCCTCGGCCTGCCCCACCTCGCCGACCTGGCACGCGACGACATCCTCTGGTGGGGCGAGGTCGCCGCCGGCCGGGAACCGGTGCCGCCGCTGCCCGCCCCGGCCCGGGGACGGCTGGCCGAACTGGTCGCGCTGGAGTCGCGCCTGCCCGGGTACGCCGCCGCCGCGACCGGACTGACCCACGGCGACCTGCGGGTCGACAACGTGCTGATCGACACCGTCGGCACGGCCTGGTTCTGCGACTGGTCGTGGCTGTGCCACGGGCCGGCCTGGTTCGACCTGGTCACCCTGCTGATCACCGGGTACGCGGGCGGGTTGGACGTCGATTCGCTCTTCGCCGCCCATCCGGCCGCGGCCGGCGCACCCGACGACGCGCTGGACGTCACGCTGGCCACCCTGGCCGGCTACCACCTCACCGCCGCCACGTCGGCACCGCCGACCGCGTCGAGCCACCTGCCGGCGCACCAGCGGTGGACCGGCGGGCAGGCCCTCGCCTGGCTGGCGCACCGCCGTGCCTGGGCCTGACCGTCGCCGCGTCCGCTCGGTCGACCGTGCCGGTGTCGGACCGGTCGGCCTGGCACCGGCGACCGCTGCGGTGCCGTTTTGGCCCGCCCGAACCGGACCTGGTAACCTGGCTCTTCGCGCAGCGATGACGCATGTTCGTCGCGCGCACAAGCTGACCAACCCGAGCTATCAAGACGAGGCTGTCGCGTGGCGAACATCAAGTCCCAGATCAAGCGCAACCGGCAGAACGAGAAGCGCCGGCTGCGTAACAAGTCGGTCAAGTCGTCGCTGAAGACCGCCATCCGCAAGTTCCACGAGGCCGCCGAGGCCGGTGACGTCGAGAAGGCCACCGTCCTCATGCAGGACGCCTCGCGCAAGCTGGACAAGGCGGTCAGCAAGGGCGTCATCCACGGCAACCAGGCCGCGAACCGCAAGTCCGCGATCGCCAAGCGCGTCGCGTCGCTCGCCTCCTGAGCCAGCGCCCAGACCTGACGGAAGCCCCGAGGCACCGCCTCGGGGCTTCCGCACGTCCATCCGCCCGGCATTGATCCGTTCCGGTCCGGCGGCGCGCGCCCTGATCAGGACCCAGGTTCGGTGGTTTCCGGCCGAGACCCGACGTCACTGCGCTCCGCCGGCTCGGACCGCACCACGACGCCGGGCACGCTGTGCCGTAGCCAGTCGACCCGGGCCCGCCCGACCACCGGCTCCATCTGCTGGCGGAACCGGTCACGTTCCTGCTCGGGTACGGCTGCGGCGGAGCGCACCACCGCAGCGGCCACCAGGTCGTTGAGCTTGACCATCACGGCCACCGCGGCCGGTAGCACGAGCACCGCCCACCAGGTCACCAGTTCGGCGAGCGCGAGCAGCGCCGCCAGCGCGATCGTCCCCTCGAAGAAGATGAAGCAGAGCACCCCACCCGGGTTGACGAACCGCAGGCCGAGCGCCCGCGCGTAGAACGGACGGTACCGCTCCTCGTCGGCCGGGATCGTGGCCCACGAGCCACGGAGGGCTCCGCTCACCTGGCGCCGCCCTGCCGGGCGGCAGCCACCGAGAAGACCGCCTTCTCCAGCGCGTACGCCCGGTCGTCGGAGCCGCCCTTGACGGCCGCGTTGCACTCGGCCGCCGCCCGCATGGCCAGGACCAGCCCGTCGGGGGTCCAGCCACGGGCCTGCCGTTGGGCCCGTTCGACCTTCCACGGCGGCATGCCGAGGCTGCTGGCCAGCTGGTACGGGCTGCCCCGGCCCGCCGAAGCGACCCGGGCGACCGTACGGATGCCGTCGGCGAGGGCGTCGGCGATCGGTACCGGATCCACCCCCACGTGCAAGGCCCAGCGCAGTGCCTCCAGGGCACCCGGGAGGTCACCGATCATCGTGGCGTCAGCCACCGTGAACCCGCTGACCTCCACCCGGCCCCGATAGTAACGCGCCACCGTGTCGGCACCGATCCGGCCGTCGGTGTCGGCGATCAGTTGGGAACAGGCTGCCGCGAGTTCGCGCAGGTCGTTTCCGACGGCGGCGATCAGTGCTTCGGCGGCGTCGTCCGTGCACCGTCCACCGGCCCGGCGGATCTCGTCGCGGACGAAGGCCACCCGGTCACGGTGTCCCTTGAGCTTTGCGGCGGGCACGACCCGGGCACCGGCCGACTTCAGGCCGTCGGCGAACGCCTTGCCCTTCGCGCCCCCGAGGTGCGCCACCACGAGCTGCACCTCCGGGTCGGGGTTCTTCGCGTACGCCAGCAGGGCGGCGACCAGGTCCTTGCGGGCGTCCTGACCGGACCGGAGCACCAGCACGCGACGCCCGCCGAACAGCGACGGGCTGAGCATCTCGTCGATCTCACCGACGGTGAGCTGACTGGCCTGGTATTCCCGCACGTCGACGGCGGGGTCGGCGGCACGGGCGGCGACAACGGTTTCGGACACCGCGCGCGTGGCGAGCAACTCCTCGTCGCCGAGGACGAGCACAATAGGAGCGGCACTGGCGGCGGTCACGCCGCCCATATTCGCACGCGCGGCCGGCCGGTCCAGCCTGCTCGTCGTTACTCTGCCGGCAGACCCCGCACTCAGCGCAAATCCAGACATACGTCTTATCTTCCGCTTTTCGCGCTAAATTACCGTCGATTCATCGTGGTGAACGGACCCGGTCGACACCAGCGCTCACCACCGCCAGCCCCCGGGGCGACCGCACCACCGCCACGTCACCCCCGACGTCGGTACGCAGCACCCGCGCCCCGCCCCGGGCCAGCCGGGCCAGCACCGCCTCGTTGGGGTGGCCGTAGGTGTTCTGCGCACCGACCGGCACCACCGCCACCGCCGGCCGCACCGCGTCCAGAAAGGCCGGATCCTGGTACGCGGAGCCGTGGTGGGCGACCTTCAGCACGTCGGCCCGCAGCCCGTCCGGTGGCAGCCGCTCCCGCAGCGCACGCTGTTCCTCGACCTCCGCGTCGCCGGTCAGCAGGATCCGCACCCGGTCGACCGTGGCGAGCAGCACCAGTGAGTTGTTGTTCGGATCCGAGCGGGTTCCGCGCATCGGGTACGGCGGGCCGAGCACGGTCAGGTCGACCGCGCCGGCCCGGTAACGCCACCCCGCCGGGGCGGCGACCACCGGCGTGCCGTGTGCCGCGGCGGTGCTGCGCACCAGGTCTCGGCCGGCCACCGGCTCCGGCCACTGCGGAACCAGCACCGTGTCCACAGGCCTTCCCCGGAAGATCCCAGCCACCCCGCCGGTGTGGTCCACGTGAAAGTGGCTGACCACCAGCAGCGACACCCGACGTACGCCGAGCCGGCGCAGGCAGGCGTCCGCCGTCGCCGGATCCGGACCGGCGTCCACCACGACCGCCCGACCGGCCGCCACCGGCAGCAGCACCGTGTCACCCTGACCCACCGCACAGGCCGTGACGACCCAACCGTCCGGCGGCCAGCCCGGCGCGACCACCCGCACCGGCAGGGCGCCCACCACGGCCGCGACGAGGCAGACCGTCACCAGGCGGCGTACCAGCGGGCGCCGGGCGGCGACCAGCAACGCCACGGTCAGCACCGTCAGCAGCAGCGCCCCGGACACCCCGCCGGGCCAGGGCAGGTTGCCCGCCGGCAGCCGGGCACCGTACCGGGCGACCAGCACCAGCCACCACGCCGGCCAGTGGGCCAGCCAGGCAAGAGCCTCGGCCCCGCCCGCCCAGATCGGCGAGACGATGGCCGCCGCCACGCCGAGCACCGTCGCCGGAGCGATCGCCGGCACGGCGAGAAGGTTCGCCGGCACCGCGACCAGGCTGACCGTGCCCGTCAGGCCGGCGATCACCGGCGAACAGGCGAGTTGCGCGGCGGCCGGCACCGCCAGCGCCTCGGCCGCCCCCGACGGTACGCCCCGTTGACGCAGACCGTCCCGCCAACCCGGCGCGAGCAGCAGCAGACCACCGGTGGCCAGCACGGAAAGGGCGAAACCGGCGTCGCCGGCCAGGCCCGGGTCGACCAGCACCAGCACCGCCACGGCGGCGGCCAGCGCGGGGACTGCCGCCCGGGATCGGCCGGCGGCCAACGCGGCGAGCCCGATCGCACCCATGGTGGCCGCGCGCACCACGCTCGGCGACGGCCGGACCAGGATGACGAAGCCCACCAGGGCCAGCCCGCAGAGGCCGACGGCCAGCGCGGGACCGGCTCGGGCCCAGCGGGCCAGCAACAGCACCGCACCCACCACAATTGCCACATTCGATCCAGAGACAGCATTCAGGTGAGTCATTCCAGTGGCCTGAAAGTCCTCCTCCACCGTGTCGGGCAGCCGGCTGGTGTCCCCGACCACCAGACCGGGCAGCAGGCCACCGGGATCGTCCGGCAGAGGTGCGCACGCCTGCTGGAGGCCGGCGCGGAGCCGGCCGGCAGCGCGCTGCAACGCCGACGGGGAACCGAGCCGATCCGGCGCGCCGTCTGCCATCAGGACCGCCCCGGTGAGGTCGCCGCCGCGCGGCGCGGCAAGGCGCCCCTGCGCGGTGAGCCGCTGCCCGGGCAGCAGCCCTCGCCACGCGGGATCGTCGGCGAGCACCAGTACCCGCGCCGGTACGGTGATCCGTTGGCCCTGCGGCCCGCTCAGGGTGACCAGCCCGGCCGACACCAGCACGGTCGGTGGACGGCCTACGATGCCGCCGCGTACCGGCCTGGGATCGTCCCGGACGACCAGTTCGGCGGTGACCCGGGCCCGTTCGTCCACCAGGGCACGCAGCGGGCCCGCGTCCCGTACGGTCAGCCGCGCCGAGGTGGCCGCCCCGCCACAGACCACGCCGATCAGGACCGCCACCGCGACCCAGCCGTGGCGGCGCGCGGTCGGACCGGTGCGCCCGACGAAGCCGAGCAGGTGCAGTGTCGCCAGCCCGGCGAGACCGGCCGCGACGGCGGCCAGCAGCATCATCCGCCGGGCATCGAGGTGCAGCCCCGTCAGCGCGGTGAGCCAGGCCGCCACCGCCAGCCCCGCCAGGCGGAGGTCGGGTGCGGCCCCGCCGGTCGCGACACCCGGGATTCCGGCCGACGGTGCGACCGGGGCGGCCGACGCCTTCACACCGTCACCAGATCCTTGAGTTGCTCGTACCGGGCGTCGCCGATCCCGTTGACCTGACGCAGGTCGCCCACGGATCGAAAGCCGCCGTGCTGGTCGCGATGCTCGATGATGCGCTGGGCGAGCACCGGCCCCACCCCGGGCAGCGTCTCAAGCTGTGCCGATGTGGCGGTGTTCAGGTTGACCCGCCCGCCGGTGCCGGGTTCGCCGCCCGAGCCCGAGCCGGGCAGGGTGCCCGACGGCGGGACACCCGGGGCCACGGTGGGCGCCGGTACGCCGACCAGGATCAGTTCACCGTCGCTGACCCGACGGGCCGGGTTCAGCATCGCCACGTCCACTCCGGGCAACGCACCCCCGGCGGCGTCGACGGCGTCGGCCACCCGAGCGCCGGCCGCCAGCCGCACCAACCCGGGCCGTCGGACCTTGCCGGCAACGGCGACCACAAGTTCACCTGTCGGTGCCGCCGGTTCGTCGCCGGCCGTGACCGACGGATCCGGAGTCCCGGCGGTGCCGGTCGCCGCGACGACCGGCTCCACCTGAGGCCGGGATCGCCAGGCCCAGAGCCCTGCGGACAGCACCACGAGAACGGCGACGGCCGCGAGCGCGCGGACTCCCCGCCGCCCCGGATCGAAGGCACCAGGCCCCGACAGGAGGGGTCTCGGCGACACCTCGTCGGCCGTCAGCTCGCGCTCGACGGCGACCGGTCCCCCGTCGCCAGCATGCAGCGGACCACCGGCCCGAAGCCGCCCGGCCACACGAACCGGGCCAGTGTCACCACCCGGATCGACCGCCTGGACCGGCAGCAGCACTGTCGGCCAGTCCGTCACCGACGGCGGCGGTACGGCGGCGCCGGCTGGCAGGTCCGACGTGCCGAGCATCAGTCGCCACAGCCGCTGCCGGACCACCATCTCGTCGTCCTCGTCCTTCGACACGGCGCGAGGCTAGGGCGGCCGGACCCCGACGGGTGTGCCGAGCCGGCCAGCCTGTGGACAGCGCGAGACTCTGTGGACAACGCCCGGATCATGCGCTGGATCTGCTATGACGACGCCAAAGCCGGCACCGGGTCAGTCCGTCCGCGACTCCGGGTCCAGACCGAGGACGGCGCGCCCGCCGTCGACCGGCAGGGTCACCCCGTTGACGAAGCCGGCCGCCGGCGAGAGCAGGTACGCGACGGACTCCGCCACGTCCTGCGGCTGCCCGATCCGGCCCACCGGGTGCAGCCGGGCAAGCTCCGCCTCGATCCGCCGCGCCTGGTCCGGCTCGGCCTCGGCGAGGAACGCCTCGTGTCGTTCGGTGGCCACCGAACCGAGAGCGACCGCGTTGGTTCGGATGCCGTACCTGCCGTACTCGACGGCCAGCGCCCGGGTCAGCCCCTCCACGGCCGCCTTGGCCGTGGCGTACGGCAGGCAGCCCGGCACCGGCCGATTCGCCTGATGCGACGAGATGTTCACCACCGCACCAGCGGTGCCGGCAGCGAGGAAGCGGCGTACCGCGATTGCCGCACCGACCACGACCGGGCGCAGGTTTCGGGTGATCAGGTCGACGACCTCGCCGACTGGCGCGTCGTGTACCGAGGCGTCGCGGAACACTGCGGCGTTGTTCACCCAGCCGGTGAGCGGGCCGAAGCGTTCCGCCAGGTCCGCGGCCCGCCCGGCGACGCCCTCGTCACCGGCGTCACCGACCACCGTCGCGAGTTGGTCGGCCCGGGCGTGCCCCTCCACCCAGGACAACGCGCCCGGATCACGTTCGACCACCACGACCGACCCCTCGTCGGCGAGCAACCTCTCCACGATTCCCCGGCCGACCCCGCGTCCCCCACCGGTCACCACACAGGACATTGCCCCCACCTCCCCCGGCCCGGCCACGCGATCAATCCTCGCTCACCGGCGCCACCAGCGGCGAGCAGGTCAGCGGGTGGGTGGCACCGGAGGCGACGGCCCGCCGATCGCCCCGGCGACGAGCGCCGGCCGCCCGCTCGACGGCGCCGACGTCAGCGACCCTGACGACCCCGGCGGGTCAGCCGGCGGTGTCCGGCCCACGGTGGATCACCACGCAGGCGAGTCCGGGCCCGACGTGCACCGCGACGGCGGCACCGGCCTCGGAGACGTACGCCTCGCGCAGTCGGTCGCCGAGCCGGCCGGTCAGTGTGTCGAGGAGTTCCTCGGCCCGCTGCGGTGCGTCGAGATGGTGTACGGCCAGGTCCACCGGCCCGTCGCCGGCCGCCTCGACGGCGAGGTCCGCCAGACGCGCCATGCCCCGACTGGCGGTGCGGACCTTGTCTCGCAGCACGATGCGCCCCTCGGGCATGTGCAGGATGGGCTTGACCGACAGTGCGGTGCCGAGCAACGCCTCCGCCGCGTTGATCCGCCCGCCGCGACGGAGGAACTCCAGCGTGTCGACGTAGAAGTGGATGCTGGTACGACCGACGGCGGATTCGGCCGCGGCACGTACGCCGGCCAGGTCGGCACCCCGCGCGGCGGCCCGGACCGCCGCGATCGCCGGGAAACCGAGACCCATCCCGCAGGAGCGGCTGTCGACCACGCTGACCCGGCCGCCCAGTTCGGCGGCGGCCAACTCGGCGGCCTCGACCGTGCCGGAGAGCCCGGCCGACAGGTGCACCGAGACGACGCCCTCCGCCCCGGCGTCCAGCAGTTCCCGGTAGGTGCGGGAGAACTGCTCGGGCGACGGGCGGGAGGTGCTCACCGCCACCCGCCGCGCGCGCAGCGCCCGGGTGGCGTCCGCCGGAAAGGTCTCGACGCCCTCCAGCCCTTCGACGCCGGCCAGCACGACGGTCAGCGGCACCACGGTCAGCGCGTGCTCCCGCAGCAGCTCGGGTGGAAGATAGGCGGTGGAGTCGGTGACGACCGCGACTGGCATGCGGGCACGGTAGCGGATCAAACTGGGCGGCTGCCTGGCCGCGTCCGCTCAGACCGGCTCGGCGGAGACCGGAATGCCGGTCGCGGTGGTGCCGGTCGCGGCGGCGGGGATCTCCATCGGGCCGACGTTGTGGGCGCGCAGGTGCCACCCACGCTCGACGTCGTGGCGCAGTTCCGTCCAGTGACAGTTGCGCAGCGACCCGACGGCACGCAGCACGGCGTGCTCCCAGCCGAGCAGGTGGCCGCAGCCCTGCCGGGCGGCGCCGCCGTGGGTGGCAATCACCACGGTGCCCCCGGGCAGTTGGTCGGCGGCCTCCTGCAACGCGGTGCCGATGCGCTTGCCCAACTCGTCCAACGGTTCGATGTCCGCACCCGGGTCGGGATCCCCGGCCCGCCAGCGGGCGTACTCCCGGGGGAACCGCTCCGCCACCTCGGTCAGCAGCAGCCCCTGCCAACTGCCGAAATGCCGCTCCCGCAGGCGGGCGTCGGAGCGTACCGGCAGGCCGGTCAGCGCGGACAGCGCGGCGGCGGTGTCCGCGGCGCGGCTCAGGTCGCTGGCGACCAGAGCGTCCGGGCGCAGCGCGGCCAGCAGCGGCGCGGCCGTGCGCGCCTGTTCCCGGCCGAGGTCGTTCAGCGGTACGTCGGTCTGTCCCTGGACCCTGCTGGCGGCGTTCCAGTCGGTGTTGCCGTGCCGCCAGATGATCAGCCTGGTCACTCGCCCGATCCGGCGGAAGCCTCTGCGCGGGCGAGGTCCCGGTCGACGAACGGAATGGTCGGGCAGTCCTTCCAGAGCCGGTCGAGGGCGTAGAACTCGCGTTCCTCGGTGTGCTGCACGTGCACCACGACGTCGACGTAGTCGAGCAGCACCCAACGGCCGCCGCGCTCGCCCTCCCGCCGCACCGGCTTCGCCTTCTCCGGCAGGTCGAGCAGGGCCTCCTCGATGGCGTCGACGATGGCCAGCACCTGGCGCTCGTTCGGGGCCGCGGCGAGCAGGAACGCGTCGGTGATGGCGAGCTGGTCACCCACGTCGATGATGACGATGTCCTGAGCCTTCTTGTCGGCCGCGGCCTGGGCGGCGACGATCGCCAGCTCGTGAGCGCGTTCGGAAACTGTCACCGTTCTCCTTCGATCAACCGTGCGATGCTTCCAGCCTCTCACACGGCCCGGATTCCCGACTCGCCAGTTTCAGCCGGAAAGAGGGATGAAACGGCTGAATCAACCCCGATACAGGCACCGTTTCGCGATGTACTGCACCACACCGTCCGGCACCAGATACCAGACCGGCTCGCCCCGGGCGACCCGGGCCCGGCAGTCGGTGGACGAGATCGCCATGGCCGGCACCTGCACCAGACTGACCGTGTCGGCGGGCAGGTGCGCGGCGGTCAGCTCGAAACCCGGCCGGGTGACCCCGATGAAATGGGCCAGCTCGAAGATCTCGTCGAGGTCCTTCCAGCTCAAGATCCGCTCCAGCGCGTCCGCGCCGGTGATGAAGAACAGCTGCGCCTTCGTACCGTACTGGGAACGCAGGTCGCGCAGGGTGTCGACGGTGTAGGTGGGCCCACCCCGGTCGATGTCGACCCGACTGACCTGGAACCGGGGGTTGGAGGCCGTGGCGATCACGGTCATCAGGTAACGATCCTCGGCCGAGCTGACCGGGACGTCGGCCTTCTGCCACGGCTGCCCGGTCGGCACGAAGATCACTTCGTCGAGGCCGAACCGGTCCGCCACCTCGCTCGCGGCCACGAGGTGCCCGTGATGGATCGGATCGAACGTTCCGCCCATGATGCCGATCCGCCGGATGTCTTCCTCCACCCCATGATCCTAGGGCGTGCCCGACCGGAGGCGGGCCGGGCCGGCACCCTCCGGACCGGCCCGACCACGGTCGTCACGCGGTGGTAGCGGCCACCGCCGTGCGCGCCACCAAGGCCCGGCGCAGGTCGTCGTCGGCGTCGGTGACCACCCGACGCAGCCCCGGCGTGAGGTCGTCGCGGGCCAGCAGCGCCGCGGCCGCCTCCCGGGTGGGCTGGGACACCGCGTGGCGGGGAAAGGCCAGCTTGGCGACCTCATCGGCCACCCAGGGCGTACGCAGCCGCGCGGCGGCCGGCATGTCGGCAAAGTAGCGGGCCACGTAGGCGCTCGTCAGGCCGGTCTGCTCGGGCTGCCAGAAGCCCTCCGCCGTCGCCTCGACAAGCCGATTCGACAACTCCGTGTTCGACACGATGATCTCCCACGCGGCCTGCTTGGCAGCGGGGTCGGGCAGGGCGGCCCGGCACCGGGCGGCCCGCTCGGCGCCGGTGGCGCTCGGGTCGGCTGCCGCCTCCGCCTCGATCTCGGCCGCACCGGCGGCACCGAGGACCACCAACCGGCCGAGCAGTGCCCACCGTAGTTCGGCGTCCACGGCCAGCCCGGTGGGGACGGCCCGGCCGGCCAGCCAACCGGTGAGCATTTCGGCGTCGGTGCTCGCGGCGATCAACCCCCGGGCGGCGGCCAGCTGCAACGACTCCCCCGGCGCGGTGCCGTCGAGCAACCGCCGGCAGGACTCGGCGACCCGGGCCAGGGCGGACCGTCGGGCCAGCGGGTCGAGATAGCGGTCGATAAGCGTGCGGCTCATCGCCAGCACGTCCTCGACGATGATCACTTCCGTCTCGGTGGGCAGTGCCGCGTCAATCAGGTCGACCAGACCGGTGACCGGCCGTTCCCCGTCGGTCGCCGCGTCCAGCGCCTCACCCCAGAGCAGGGCGCGGGCCAGCGGATTGGTGAGGCGGGGCAGCAGCAGTGGCACCGCATCGGCCGAGGCGGCATCGAGGCGGATCTTGGCGAAGGTCAGGTCGCCGTCGTTGGGCAGCAGCACCGCGGCCGCCGGCTCCCCGGTCAACCCGACGAGTCGGGTACGGCCGTCGTCGGTCTTGGGATCGAGGTCGACCTCGAACCGCTCGGCGGTGCCGTCCACCGCGTACCGGCCCACGCCGATGCGGTGCGGGCGCAGCACCGGATGCGTCGACGGCGCAGTCTGGGCGATCACGACCTCGTCGTACCGGCCGTCGGCGTCCACCGCCACCTCGGCCCGCAGCGTGTTGACCTGCGCGGTCCGCAGCCAGGACTCCGCCCAGTCGGTCAGCTCCCGCCCGCTGCTGGCGGCCAGGCTCTGGAGCAGGTCGGCGAGGGTGGCGTTGCCGAAGCGGTGCCGGGCGAAGTGGTCGTTGAGACCGGCCAGGAACGCCTCGTCACCGAGCCACGCCACCAGCTGCCGCAGCACGCTGGCCCCCTTGGCGTACGAGATCCCGTCGAAGTTGAGCAGCCCCTCGGCGGCGTCGGTCACCCGCTCGGGGGCCACCGGATGGGTGGAGGGACGCTGGTCGGCGGCATATCCCCACGCCTTGCGGCGCAGCGCGAACGTCGTCCACGCCCGATCGAACCGGGTCGCCTCGGCGGTGACCCGGGTGCCCAGGTACTCCGCGAACGACTCGTTCAACCACAGGTCGTCCCACCAACGCATGGTGACCAGGTCGCCGAACCACATGTGCGCCATCTCGTGGGCGATCGTGGTGGCACGCAGCTCGCGCTGGCTGTCGGTGACCGCCGAACGGAACACGTAATCGTCGCGGAAGGTGACCAGACCCGGATTCTCCATGGCGCCGGCGTTGAACTCGGGCACGAACGCCTGGTCGTACTTGCCGAACGGATAGCGCTCGTCGAACAGCTGATGGAACCGGTCGAGACACTGCTTCGTGACGGTGAAGATCTCCGCCGCGTCGGTGTCGAGGTGCTCGGCGAGTGAGCGCCGGCAGTACACACCGAGCGGAATCCCGTCGTGGGTGTCCCGGCGTACGTGCCAGGGGCCGGCGATCAGCGTGAAGAAGTACGTCGCGATCGGCAGGGTGGGGGCGAACTCCCAGCGCCCCGGTGCCGGGTTGGCCGCCAGTTCCGCGTTGGCCGCCACCGTCCAGTGCTCCGGCGCGGTCACCGACAATGTGACCGGCGCCTTCAGGTCCGGTTGGTCGAAGGCGGCGAAGACCCGTTGCACATCGTCCAGGAACGACATCACGTACAGGTAGGTCTCGCCGTCGGCGGGATCGACGAAGCGGTGCATCCCCTCGCCGGTGTTCGTGTACGCCATCTCGGCGTCGACGGTCAGCGTGTTCTGCGCCGCCAGGCCGGTCAGCGGCAGCCGGTTGTCGTCCAGCGTCGCGGGATCGAGATCGGTGTCGTTGAGGCGTACGGCGAGCAGTTCCGCCGGCTTGACCTCGGCAAAGGTCTCGGTGCCGGTGGCCCGGAACCGGATCGTGACGTGGGATCGGAAGCGCTCACCGCCCCCGGTCAGGTCGAGTTCCACCTGGTAGGACTCGACGGTAATCGACGCGCCACGCGCGGTCGCCTCTGCACGGCTCAGGCTCGGCATCCGCTTATCCTGCCCGATGAGGGAACGAACCGGCTTCCCCATTTCCCCTGGTACTGGAGGACGGGACCATGACAGCGCACCCCAAGGGTGACTTCGACCTCTCCCGGGCGGTCTGGCAACGGGCCGAGGGCGACACCTCGGAGGCCGCGGTGGAGGTCGCCTTCGTCGACGATCTCATCGGCATGCGCAACTCCGCCGAGCCGGACGGCCCGGTGCTGGTGTTCACCCAGGCCGAGTGGGACGCCTTCGTCGCGGGTGCCCAGGACGGCGAGTTCGATCTGGACTGACCACCACCAGCGGCGTCCCGGGCCACCGCACTAGTCACCGTCGCCCCAGCCGAGGCCACCGGGACCGGGCGCGTGATGGAAACCGGCGTGGCCGGCGACATCGACACAACGCTCGGCGTCCGGCCCGAGGGCACCGCAGAACAGCCGCTCCGCACGGTGCCAGGCGTCGGCCGGCGACAACGCGGAGGCACCGAGCGCCAGCTCGGGCCGGAGCACGCTCAACGCCTCGGCGTACCCGACGGCCACCTCACGGGCGGCGACGAGATCGGCAGCGGTGAAGCCGAGATGCACGGTGAAATGGCGGTCGGGCGGGGACGGCCGGCGCGGCGGCCCCACCAGCGGTAGCCGATCCCCGCCGGCCGCCCCGGCCGTCCACCGACGCCAGTACGCCGCACGGTTGTCCCGCATCCGTCCTCCCCGTGGCACGCCGAACCCCTGACCGGCGACGCACCGACCAACCGGTCGGGTTTGGCGGCTGGATCACCGCTGGGCAGATCGACGACGTCGCCGGATCCAGCAAACCAGGCTTCCCCGATCCTGGGAGGGGCCAGCAGCCGACCTGCCCGACCGGCCCGGCGTCACTGCCGCCCGCCGTGCGGTTCAGCGGCTCTGACCTGGGTAGGTACAGCCCGCGACGATTGAACGGCCGGTCGGCGACGGCCGCGCCTCGGCAGCAGGGGACCCGATGGCGACCATTCCGACGGACCGCAACCCGGACAGCACTCTGGCCTTCCTACGGGCCGGCTACCGCTTCATCGGTCAGCGGTGCGAGCGGTACGGCACCGACATCTTCCAGACCCGTCTGCTGCTGGAGCCGACGATCTGCGTGCGCGGCCGGGCCGCCGCCGAACTCTTCTACGACGCCGACCGGTTCGTGCGGGAGGGTGCCATGCCGGCTCGCGGTAAACGGACGCTGACCGGCCGGGGCGGCCGAGGTCATCCGCTACGACGTACCGCCGCAGGACCTCGCGGTGGACCTGAGCCGGATGCCGGCGCTGCCGGGCAGCGGCTTCGTGGTCACCGCCGTGCGGCGCGTCCACTGAGCCTGCCGGCCGGGCCGGCACCGGGCTGACGCCGTGCCGCCGGGCCACCGGCGGCACGGTCGGCATCAGGCCGGATGCAGCACCGTACGCAGGCAGCCGTCCTCCTTCTTCTCGAACATCTCGTAACCGCGCGTACCCTGCTCCAGCGGAAGCGGGTGGGTGGCCAGGTACCCCGGGTCGATCTCACCGGCGGCGAGCCGGTCGAGCAGCATCGGGATGTAGCGCTGAGCGTGCATCTGCCCCATCCGCAGCACCAGGGCCTTGTTCATCGCCGCGCCCAGCGGGAACTTGTCCACCAGGCCGGCGTAGACGCCGACGATGCTGACCGTGCCGCCCTTGCGTGCCGCCATGATGGCCTGCCGGACGGAGGTGGGCCGGTCGGTCTGCAAGCGGGCGCTCTGCTTCGCCTTGTCGTACGCGTAGACCGGGCCGACGTCGTGGGACTCCATGCCGACCGCGTCGATGCAGGCGTCCGGTCCGCGACCGGAAGTCATCTCGCGCAACGCCTCGAGCACGTCGGTGTCGGCGTAGTTGACGGTCTCCACTCCCAGCCGGTCCGCGGCCACGGCCAGTCGCTCCGGCAGCCGGTCGACCATGATGACCCGCTCGGCGCCGAGCAGCTGCGCCGCCCGGGCGGCCATCTGCCCCACTCCCCCGGCGCCCCACACCGCGACCACCTCGCCGCCGGTGAGGCCGCAGAAGTCGGCCGCCATCCAGCCCGTCGGCATGGCGTCCGAGGCGAAGACCACCGCGTCGTCGGGTACTCCGTCGGGCACCTTGAACGCCCCGACGTCGCCGAACGGCACCCGTACGTACTCGGCGTGGCTGCCGGAGTAGCCCCCGGCGGCGTGCGAGTAGCCGAGGATGCCGGCCGGCGAGTGACCCCACAGCTTCTCCGCGAAGACCGGCTGCGGGTTCGAGTTGTCGCACAGCGAGTACTGCTCCGTCCGGCAGTACCAGCAGCCGCCGCAGGCCACCACCGAGCCGACCACCACCCGGTCGCCGACGGCCAGCCGCCGTACCCCGGGCCCGACCTCGACCACCTCGCCGGTGAACTCATGGCCCAGGATGTCGCCCTCCCGCATCGCGGGGATGAAACCGTTGATCAGATGCAGATCGGAGCCGCAGACGCTGCTGGCCCGGACCCGGACGATGATGTCACCGCCGGCGCGTACGCGCGGCTCCGGCACGTCGCGTACCTTCAGCTTGCCGACGCCTTCCCAGCACAGCGCCTTCACGCCCGTCCTCCCGTCGTCAGCCGCTCCCGGAGCTTGTCGGTGCTTCGTTGCTGTGCCCGACGCCGTCCGGACGGGTCCCGCCGGGTGTCGATGACCTGACCGCACTCGATGAGCGACTTGACCCGGCGCAGCGTGTCGCGCAGCCGTAGGTCTGGCTCGTCACCGCCGGCCAGGCCCAGGGCGCGGCGCAGTGGGCCGGAGCGGTACCGCAGTTCCGCCCGGATCTCGGTGCCCCGGCCCTGGGGTGCGGGCACCAGTTCCACCGTGCCCTGCTGCTCCGGCCCCCCGGTGGCCTGCCAGCGCAGCCGACCGGGGCCGGTCACGGTGATCTCGGCTCGCCACTCGGTGGCGCCGGTGTCCGGATCACGGGAGACACACCGCCACCGGTCCCCGTCGATCTGTTCCAGCGTCGCCCACTCGGCCAGCGCACGGTCGAGCCGCTCCCGCTCCGTCCAGAAGCCGATCACCCCCGCTACCGGCCGGTCGACCGTCACCCCGCGCCGGACCACATACCAGCCGTCCTCCCGGTGGGGCTGGTGCCGACGCCGTCGGCGGGTCACCGCCCGGCCGACACCGACCGCGGTCACGGTCACGGCGCCCACCAGCGCCAGTCTCGTTGCGTTGCTTCTCATCACGCCTCCTCCGCCCCCGGACGTCCGGTGCCCGGCCGCCCGCAGAGCCCGCTACCCGGCACGGAGACCGCGAAACGGACGGAAGGCAAGGGCTCCTCCGATCGGTACGCCCGAGGAGGAGCCCTTGCCGAGGTCACGCCGATGTCGCGTCCGGTTCGTGCGACAGACCGCCGTGAGCAGCGGCTGCGTTCGCTGACCGGTCAGTGCCGCACCTGGTGCCGGGAGTGCTGCGCCTGGTCCTTCACGTCGTGGGCCGCGGACCGGGTGTCATCGGTGACCGCCTGCGCGGCGTCCTGCGCGGTGGCCTTCACCGACTCGGCGGCCTGCTGCGCCGGCTCACGCAGTTCCTCCTTCATCTCGCTGGCCACCCGGCCCAGCTTCTCGGTCACCGCCGAGCCGTGCTCACCGGCCTTCTCCCGAGCCTGGGTGGCCAGCTGCTGCTCACGCTGGGTCGGCGGGATGAGCGAGGAGACGAGCATGCCGACGCCGAAGGCGATGAGGCCGGCGGCAAACGGGTTCCCCTCGGACTTGCGCCTGATCACCTGCGGGGCGCGGTGGGCCGCGTCGCCGACGGTCGAGGCCGCCGAATGCGCGGCGTCGCCCACCGCAGCGGCCTTCGCGGCGGCACGATCGCCGGCCGCGTGGGCTCCCTGGCTGGTCTGATGGCCGAGGTCGGATGCGGTTCCCATTACCGTGTCCCTCACATTCTGCAGCGTGGTACGCACCCGCTGCTTACGATCGTCGACGATGCGGCCCGGGCTGACCTTGTACGCCAGCGCGTCCACGTCGGAACTCAGGTTGTCGCGGGTGGCTTCGATCTCCCGGCGGATCTGAACGGGGTCGGTGCTCATCGGGTCACTCCCTCCGGGTGTGGCTTGAGCGCGTCGGGGATGCGCTGCACGCTGTCGTTTGTCTGCTTGAGCCCGCGGATGCGCTCCGCGTTCCGTCGGCCCATCGTGTAGAGAAGCGCCGCGATCGCCGCCCAGATGACGGCCACGATCAGTCCCGCCCAGCCGGCGTCCATCACGTTGGAGAGGCCGCCCCAGAGTGCGAGGGAGAGGAACAGGGCGACCATGTACGCGCCGAAGCCGGCACCGCCGAACAGGCCGGCGGCCTTGCCCGCCTTCTTCCCCTCCTGACGGATCTCGGCCTTTGCCAGTTCCACCTCCTGCCGCATCAGGGTCGACAGGTCGCTGGTGACCTGGCGCATCAGCTCGCCGATGGAGCTACCCCGGACCTCCTCCGCCGAGGGCGGGTGATGGTTCCGGGGGTCCGCCGCGGAACTCTGCGTCGGCGTGGTCATGCCGTCGCCTCCCTTCGGATGACTCGGGTCCTCACGGGCGGGTGGTCCCGCTCGACGGCACGCCGGGCAGCGGATCGGTCCGGTCCACCGGGGGCAGCGGCGCGCCCGTGCCGGGGTGCCCCTCGTCGATCGGCCGGAAGTCGGCGGGCTGGGTACGCGGGTCGAGGTTTCCTCCGGCGGACACTCCCGCCGCCCCGACGGGCGGCGGGGCCTGCGTCGGCAGGGCCACGGTCCGGTCGGGGTCGCCGTACGGGTCGTGCATGGCGGCGTGGCCGGGACGGTCGTCGCCACTCGCGGAGAGGCTGCGGGTCAGCCGGCCGGCGACCGCACCGAGCAGGGCCGCGCCGACCAGGAAGGTGCCGGGGTTGCGGCGCGCGTAGTCGCGTACCTCGGTGAGCAGGTCGCCAGGTTCGCGCTGTTCCAGCCAACCGGCCACGCCGTGCACCCGGTCGGAGGCCTGCCGGGCGAGTTCGCTCACCGGGCCGGCCTGGCCGCCGTTGTCGGCCATCGAGCGCATCTCGTCGGCCAGCGAGCGCAGGCCACCGGCGGCACGTCGCTGCTGCTCACCGGCTTGGCCGGCGAGTTGCGTACGGGCCTCGCCGTACAGGTCCCGGGCTTGGCGGGCGGCCTCCCGGCCAACCTCCCGGCCTTGCTCGCGGGCGGTCTCGGCCACCGCTCCACCGGCGTGCGCGGCCTCCGAGCCCACCTGGCGGGCCTGTTCGCGGACGCCGCTGCCGTTTGGCGAATCGGGCTCGTGGGTCCTGGGGGTGGATGACAGATCGTAGGTCATGATGTCCCTTCCGCTGCGGGATCGTCGCGGGTGTTGGGGGTGCGGCGGACGATGTCGCCGCTGCCGCTGATTGACCTACCCTGCGATCGGGCACCCATGCTCGATCGGGGATTTCCCTGCGGATCGGCCGGGACGGGCGACAGGATGAAGGATCGGCGGGACGGTCTTGCGTCACGGAGCGTCCCGTCCAACTGTCGGACTGTCGCGGGCGTGGCCCGCGGATCACGGAGGTGACCTCGATGGCGCGTCGGTCAGTGGGCGGCCAGGTCACGCGCACCCCGGTCCAGCTCGCCGCCCTGGTCGTGGCGGGAGTGTTCCTGCTGCTCGGGGTGCTCGGGTTCGTGCCCGGCATCACCACCGGCTACGGCGACATGACCTTCGCCGGGCACCACTCCGGTGCCCGGCTCCTCGGTCTCTTCCAGGTCTCGGTCCTGCACAACCTGTTGCATCTCGGCTTCGCCGTGGCCGGGCTGGTGCTGGCCCGTAGTGTGGCCGGTGCCCGCCTCTACCTCGTCGCGGGCGGTGTGCTCTATCTCGGCTTGTGGATCTACGGGCTGGCTGTCGGCGAGGAGAGCGGCGCGAACTTCATCCCGCTCAACGGCGCGGACAACTGGCTGCACCTGGCACTCGGCCTCGGGATGCTCCTGCTCGGGCTGTTGCTGTCGGCGAGGGCCGGCGGCAGCGGCGGCCGTCTCGACCGCCCGTTCGACCGCCCCTGATCGGGCTCAGGCCGGAACCGGCAGCCGCTTGGCGAGGCACGTCCGATACGGCCCGCCACCGGGCCCACCGTCGTCTCCGGAAGTCGGCTCGTACCCGCAGGCCCGGAAGAACGCCGCCCCCGGCAGGTGCGGACCGGTCTCCACCCGGACCAGTGAGTGCCCCCGCTGGTACGCCAACTCCTCCAGCGCGGCGACCAGTTGGCGGGCGACACCGCGGCGCCGGTAGGCGGGACGCACGTACAGATGCGCCAACTCGCCGGTCTCGTCGTCGCGGACCCGGATCCCGCCGTACCCCACCGCCCGGCCGGCGAGTACGGCCGTCAGACAGCAGGTGTCATCGTGCGTGCCGATGTCCCGCCCGGCGCCGCTCGCTAGCTCACGCAGCTCCCGCTGCTCGGCCGCGGCAAGCGCGGCGACCTCCGGATCCGCCAGCGGGCGGGACTCGATCAGCATCACTCCACGCTAGGGCGACGAAATTTCGCGAGGGTTTCCAGCAGTCGTCCCCATTTCGGAGCGCATCGAGCTATTCGGCGTCGTCTCCGTCGGCGGGTGCCGGCTCGACCTCGTCGGACGCCGCCGCGACCTCGCCGGACGCCAGCCCAACTCCCCCGGACGCCGGCGCGACCTCGTCGGCCGGTCGCTGCCGGCGCGCCTTGCGGGCCGCCAGCCGCTCGGCCGCACTGGCCCGGGTCGACTTCTCCTCCAGCCGGACATCACGGCCCCGGGCACCCGGGACGAATTCGGCGCCGGCGTAGAGGGTCGGCTGCCAGTCGAACTCGCGCTCGCCGATGCGAACCAGGTCGCCGGGCTGGGCACCGGCCTTGGCCAACTGGTCCTCGACGCCGAGCCGGGCCAGCCGGTCGGCGAGGTAGCCGACCGCCTCGTCGTTGTCGAAGTTCGTCTGACGCACCCAGCGCTGCGGGCGGACACCGCGCACGGTGTACGAGCCGTCATCCTCGGCCTCGATGGTGAAGCCGGCGTCGTCGACCGCCTTCGGCCGGATCACGATCCGCGTCGGTTCGGCCGGTGGCGTCGCGGCACGCGACTGTTCCACCAGTTCCGCCATCGCGTACGTGAATTCCTTGAGCCCTTCCCTCGTGGCCGCGGAGACCTCGAAGACCCGCAGACCACGCGCCTCCAGGTCGGGCCGGACGATCTCGGCGAGGTCGCGGCCGTCCGGCACGTCTACCTTGTTCAGCGCGACCAGCCGGGGCCGGTCGGCAAGCCCGCCGTACTCGGTCAGCTCCGCCTCAATGGTGTCGATGTCGGCCAACGGGTCCCGCCCCGGCTCCAGGGTCGCGGTGTCGATGACGTGCACCAGCACGGCGCAGCGCTCGATGTGCCGAAGGAACTCCAGCCCCAGACCCTTGCCGGTGGCCGCGCCCGGGATCAGCCCGGGCACGTCGGCGACGGTGAAGGTGTGGTTGTCGAGTCGGACGACACCGAGATTCGGCACCAGCGTGGTGAACGGATAGTCGGCGATCTTGGGCTTGGCGGCGGAGATCACCGAGATGAGCGACGACTTCCCGGCCGACGGGAAACCCACCAGACCGACGTCGGCGACGCTCTTCAACTCCAGCACCACGTCCAGTTGCTCGCCCGGCTCACCCAGCTCGGCGAAGCCGGGGGCCTTGCGGCGCGAGTTGGCCAGCGAGGCGTTGCCCCGGCCGCCGCGCCCGCCCCGGGCCACCTCGAACGTGGTGCCGGCGCCGACCATGTCGGCCAGCACGGTGCCGTCGCTGGTCTGCACGACAGTGCCGTCGGGCACCTTGAGCACCAGGTCGGCACCGTTGCCGCCGTCCCGGTTCGATCCCGCGCCGCCCCGCCCGTTCTCCGCCTTGACGTGTGGCCGGAAGTGGAAGTCGAGCAGCGTGTGCACCTGCGGGTCGACCACCAGCGAGACGCTGCCACCGTGTCCGCCGTTGCCACCGTCCGGGCCACCGAACGGCTTGAACTTCTCCCGGTGGATCGAGACACAGCCGTGCCCGCCGTCGCCGGCCTGCAGGTGCAGGACGACCCGGTCAACGAACGTCGTCACGCCGTAATCCTTCCAGCAGGGCTCGGCCCCGCGCGAGAAAAGGCGAAGCGGGCCGGGACATCAGGTCCACGGCCCGCTTACGCCGGAGAGCTACTGCTGCGGCACGATGCTGACGGTCTTACGACCGCGCCTGGTGCCGAACTGGACCGCACCGGCGGCCAGCGCGAAGAGCGTGTCGTCTCCGCCGCGGCCGACCAGGTCACCGGGGTGGAACTTGGTGCCACGCTGACGGATGAGAATCTCACCCGCGCTGACGACCTGACCACCGAAGCGCTTCACGCCGAGTCGCTGGGCCGCGGAGTCACGACCGTTACGCGAGCTGGACGCACCCTTTTTGTGAGCCATTGGAGGACGACCTACTTCCCGCTGGAGATGCCGGTCACCTTGACCTGGGTCAACGGCTGGCGGTGACCCTGGCGCTTGTGGTAGCCGGTCTTGTTCTTGAACTTGTGGATCCGGATCTTCGGGCCCTTGGTGTGTGCGGCGATCTCGCCGGACACCTCGACCTGAGCGAGCTTCGCCGCGTCGGTCACCAGGTCGTCACCGTCGACGAGGAGCACCGCGGCGAGCTTCACCGCGTCACCGGGGGCACCGGTGAGCTTCTCGACCTCGATCACGTCGCCTTCGGCGACCTTGTACTGCTTGCCGCCGGTCTTGACGATCGCGTACATCGGAGGCGGACTCCCTGTCGTTGAGGCTGCTGGCGGTCGTCCCCACGGCGGCTCGCCGGGCAGCAGAAGCACGGCGGCGCGGGCACGCGGGAACTCGGCACACCAAAGTGCGCCGCAGGCTAGCGTACGCCATGGTCGGGTCGGGACCCAAACCGGGCCGGTCCGGTCAGCGGGCGCAGAGCTGGTCGAGACGCTGCTGCAGTCGGTCGAGCGCGGTCCCCTCGAGCGCCTCGATGTCGGTGCCGAGCTGGCCGATCTCAGTCGACAACTCCGTCAGCAGCTCCTTGAGCCGCTGGTCGTCGGCGCGCGCCGCCTGCGCTCTGAGCGCCTTCTCCCAGTCGGTCAGGGCCGCCTCGGCGCGTCGGCCGGCGGCCTCCGCGTCGGCGGTGTCACCCGCACCGGTCGCGGTGACCATCGCGGCGAGCTGCTCGACGTACTTCTTCCCCGCGTCACCGCTGGCCCGTTGGGCGGCGGCACAGACCTCTGGGGCGTTTCCACCTGCCGCCCCGGGAGCGGGGGTCGCCACGGACTGCTCCGGGGTGGGCGTCGCCGGTCCGGTGGTGACGTCGACGCCCGTCGAGGCCGGGGCGGACGGCGCACCCGCGTCGGGGCGTTCGGCCGAGCAGGCGGTGGCGACGAGCAGCGCGGCCGTGGCCACGGTGACGGCGAGTGGTCGGCGCATCGTCTCCTCCTCCGGCGGCCACGTCCACCCGCCGCGTGCCAGAGGCACGAGGGCGGGTCAGTGAGCCCGGGCCGGGCCGCGGCGACCGCGCATCGACCATACGGGACGGCCCCGCCCGGCGGACATCACCGCCGGACGGGACCTGTCGGGTCGTCTGCCCGTCACCGGGCCGAGCTGGCCCTACCGAACGCCGTCAGGGCCGGGTACGGCGACGCGCAGCCCCACGACGGGAACGACGCCGACCGGTGCCGCCCTCCTCGTCGGTCTCACCGAGCGCGTCCGGGTCGTCCGGGGCAGCGAGCCGTGCCGCCTCGCCCTGCTGGCTGTCGGCGACGTCCGGCGCGGCCGGGGTGTCCGTCTCGTAACGTGAGAGGTCGTAGCCCATGGTGTCGTGGTAATCGGCGTCGGCGGTGCTCGTCGTGTCGGTTTCGGTGACCTCCACCACGGTCCGCTCCGCCGACGCGGCGTTCTTACGCGCCCGGCGCCGGGACGAAGCGGTCGTCTGCTCGGCCGCCGGGGCACCTGCCGAGGCAACCGCCTTGACCTTGTCCCCGCCACCGGAGCGCGGCTTTTCCGGCACCGGTTCGGTGTGGATGACCAGGCCCCGACCCTTGCAGCACTCGCAGGTCTCGCTGAACGCCTCCAGCAGCCCGGCGCCGATCCGCTTCCGGGTCATCTGCACCAGGCCCAGCGAGGTGATCTCGGTGACCTGGTGCTTGGTACGGTCCCGGCCCAGGCACTCGGTCAGCCGGCGCAGCACCAGCTCGCGGTTCGACTCCAGCACCATGTCGATGAAGTCGATCACCACGATGCCGCCGATGTCCCGCAGCCGCAGCTGCCGGACGATCTCCTCGGCCGCCTCCAGGTTGTTGCGGGTGACCGTCTCCTCCAGGTTGCCCCCGGCACCGGTGTACTTGCCGGTGTTCACGTCGACCACGGTCATCGCCTCGGTCCGGTCGATCACCAGGTGCCCGCCGGAGGGCAGGAAGACCTTGCGGTCGAGCCCCTTGAGGATCTGCTCGTCGATGCGGTACTCGGCGAAGATGTCCGTGGTGCCGACGTGCCGACGCAGCCGCGCGACCAGGTCCGGCGACACGTGCGAGAGGTACGACTCGACCATGTCGTACGCCTCGTCGCCCTCCATGACCAGCTCACGGAAGTCCTCGTTGAACAGGTCGCGAACCACCCTGATCACGAGATCGGGTTCCTGGTAGAGGAGCACCGGCGCGCCACCCTCGGCGGCCTTGTCCTGGATGTCCTCCCACTGCGCCTGGAGCCGCTTGACGTCCCGGGCAAGTTCGTCCTCACTGGCGCCCTCGGCCGCGGTCCGGACGATCACGCCGGCACCGTCGGGCACGAGCTTCTTCAGCGCGTCACGCAGCCGCTTACGCTCGGTGTCCGGCAGCTTGCGACTGATCCCGGAGGCGTTGCCACCGGGCACGTAGACCAGGTGCCGGCCGGAGAGCGCGATGTGGCTGGTCAACCGGGCCCCCTTGTGCCCGATCGGATCCTTGGTCACCTGCACCAGCACCGAGTCACCGGACCTGAGGGCCTGCTCGATCGAGCGGGCTCTGCCCTCCAGACCGCTGGTGTCCCAGTTGACCTCGCCGGCGTACAGGACCGCGTTGCGACCTCGGCCGATGTCGACGAACGCCGCCTCCATGCTCGGCAGCACGTTCTGCACCTTGCCGAGGTAGACGTTGCCGGCCATGGTGCCGGCGGAACTGCGGGTGACGTAGTGCTCGACCAGGACGCCGTCCTCCAGCACGGCGATCTGGGTCCGGTCGCCACGCTGGCGCACGGCCATGACCCGGTCGACCGCCTCGCGGCGGGCCAGGAACTCCGACTCGCTGAGGATCGGCGGGCGGGTCCGGCGCTGCTCGCGGCCGTCCCGACGGCGCTGCCGCTTGGCCTCCAGCCGGGTGGAGCCGGAGACGCCCTGCACCTCGTCGACCGTTCGGCGTGGCTCCCTGATCTTGACCACGGTGGGCACACCGTCGTCGGCGGCACCGTCGGTGTCACCGGCGCCGCGGCGACGCCGCCGACGCCGCCGGCGGGTCATCCCGTCGCCCTCGTCACCCTCCTCGGACTCGGACTCCGACTCGGCTTCGGGCTCCTCCGTCTCGGCCTGAACGGTTTCCGCGGCCTCGCTCTCCTCGGCCTCCTCGCCGTCGTCGGCACCGCCCTTGCCCCGGCCCCGGCCCCGGCGACCGCGACGGCGGCGACGCCGGCCGGCCGCGGTCTCCTCGTCGTCCTCCTCCTCGGCGACCTCCTCGGTCGACGCGGTGGGTTCCTCCTCGGTCTCGGTCGCCACCACCGGCTCGGTCTCCCGCCGGCCCCGGCGACGCCGCCGGGACGGCTCGGCCGGTTCCTCGGCGGGCTCCTCCTCGGTGGGCTCCGCGGCAGCGGCGCGGGCGGCGAGCACCTCTTCGGGAGCCATGAACAGCACCGTCGGGGCGGTGAGCGCCGCCTTACGACGGCGGGAGCGGCCCTCGGGTTCGGCCGGCGCAGCGGCCGGACCCACCGGCTCAGCGGAACTCTCCGGCGCGACGGCACCCACCGGCTCAGCGGCCTCGGCCGGCTCGGCCGCCTGCTCCGGATCGGCGGCACCCTCGGCGGGCAGCGCGGCGGAGCCGAAGTCGGTGCCGGCCGCCGGAGCGAGGCCAGCATCAGCGGCGGGCTGCGCCGGCTCGGCCTGGGCGGACGGCTCGTTCACTGCGTCGGCCGAGGGCTCGGCGGGCGGGGGCGTGGACTTCCGGCGACGGGTACGAGTCACCTTGACCGGCGGCACCACACCGCTGTCGGTGCCCTCCGCCTCGGCGACGGCCAACGGCTCCTCGACGGCCTTCTGCCCGGTGGTCGCCTTGCGGCGGCGTCGCGGCGTCTTCGCGGCCGGGTCGAGGTCACCCGAAACCGGGGCGAACACCTCGGCCTGAGGGGCTTCCCCGCTACCGACCGCCGCGGCACCGGACGCCTCCACCGGCGCCTCGGTCTGCTCGGGCCGGCTGACCGAGGTGGCCCGGCGGCGGGTCGTCCGACGCCGCGGGGCCGGGTCGACGTTGGTCGCGCCATCCAGGTCCGCGACACCACCCAGGTCGGCGGTGCCGCTCACGGCACCGGCGATCTCCTCCGGCGGGTCAGCGACCGGGCCGGATTCGGCCGCGTCCTGCGGCGGGGGCGATCCGGTCGCCTCGGTGGTGCTGTTCTCGGCGCTCTCGTCGGCCGGATTGATGCCGGCCCGTTCGCTGCCCTCGGGCTCGTTCTCGAGCATGGACGTTCTCCAGTTCTGGCTTCCCCGGGCGCGGGTGAGCGCTGCCACGCAGGGTTGCCGCAAAAGGTGTTTCCCCGGGCGCACAGGGTGCGCGCCGGCGAAGTCTGCCTGCCTGGACGCCGACCGTCGGTCAGCGCCCGCCGATGGTTGCCCCGTCGCGGTCCGCGTCCAGCGGATCCACGATCGCACCCTGCGCGGTCAGCGTGCCCTGAGCCAGCCGGATCACCTTCGGGGCCACCGGCGGCTCCAGGCCGGCCACCACGCGGAAGCCGGAAAGGACGTCATCGGGCCGTACGGACGGGGTGACCTGCCGCACGACCAGTTCGAGTATCGCACACGGTACGGACGGGCCCCCGGAAGGCGTCGCCGATGCCGGGATCATATCGATGTCGACAACTGCGGCGCGGGCGTCGAAGGTGCGCCGCCCCTGCTTGGTCATCCGCTCGACCAGCACTTCGTCGGCGGCGGTGAAGACGGCCACCGCCTTGGCCAGCACGTCGGGATCCACCTGCGGTAGCTCTATCCGCCAGCGGGACGCCTCGATCCGGTCGGGCAGGCTCGCACCGCTGGCCACCACGACGTCGAGCACGTCGAGGCCGGGCGAGAGCGCCGCGTCCAGCGCCAGCCGCAACTGCTCCGGATCGACCGGCTCACGCAGGCCGACCTCCAGGTACTCCGCCTCACTCGCCACCCCGGTCGGCGCCGCGCTGGCGTACGAGATCTTCGGGTGCGGGGTGAAACCCTGGGAGAAGGCGACCGGTACGCCGGCCCGGCGCAGCGCCCGCTCGAAGGCCCGGGCGAAGTCCCGGTGCGAGGTGAACCGCAGCGGGCCACGCTTGGCGTACCGGATCCGGACGCGCTGTACGACCGGTGCCTGGCCGCCCTCGGGCTGTGGTTTCCTACTGATGGTCGTGCTCCTCGGTGTCGGGCCCCACCCGTGGCGCCGGGTTACTGCTGAGCGCCGGCGGACAGCTTCAGGCCGTTGACCGGGGTCAACGGGAGCAGCTTCCGGCCGGTCGGGCCGATCTGGATCTCGGTGTCCATCGCCGGGCAGACGCCGCAGTCGAAGCAGGGCGTCCACCGGCAGTCGTCCTGCTCGTACTCGCTGAGCGCGTCCTGCCAGTCCTGCCAGAGCCAGTCCTTGTCCAGGCCCGAGTCCAGATGGTCCCAGGGCAGGACCTCCAGTTCGTCGCGCTCCCGGGTGGTGTACCAGTCGAGGTCGATCCCGAAATCGGGGAGCACCTCGGCTGCCGCGTCCACCCAGCGCTGGTAGGAGAAGTGCTCGCTCCAGCCGTCGAACCGACCGCCGTTCTCCCAGACCCGACGGATCACCGCGCCGACCCGACGGTCACCGCGGGACAGCAGGCCCTCGATCAGCGACGGCTCACCGTCGTGGTAGCGGTACCCGATCGCCCGGCCCAACGAGCGGTCGGCGTTGATGGCCTGCTTGAGCAGCCTGAGCCGGTGGTCGATGACCTCGGGCCGCTCCATGGCCGCCCACTGGAACGGGGTGTGCGGCTTGGGCACGAACCCGCCGATCGAGACCGTGCACCGGATGTCCTTGGAGCCGGTGGCGGCACGACCGGCCCGGATGACCTCGTGCGCCATGTCGGCGATCTCCAGGACGTCGTCGTCCGTCTCGGTCGGCAGGCCGCACATGAAGTAGAGCTTCACCTGCCGCCAACCGTTGGTGTACGCGGTGACCACCGTACGGATCAGGTCGTCCTTCGACACCATCTTGTTGATCACCTTGCGGATCCGCTCCGACCCACCCTCGGGGGCGAAGGTCAGACCGGTCCGCCGGCCGTTACGGGACAGCTCCTGCGCCAGCTCGATGTTGAACGCGTCCACCCGGGTGGACGGCAACGAGAGCGAGACGTTGGTGCCCTGGTACTGCTCGGCCAGACCGGAACACATGTCACCGATCTCGGAGTGGTCGGCCGAGGACAGCGACAACAGGCCCACCTCGTGGAAGCCGGAGAACTCCAGCCCCTGCTGCACCATCTGCCCCACCGTGGTGATCGACCGCTCCCGCACCGGCCGGGTGATCATGCCGGCCTGACAGAACCGACAACCCCGGGTACAGCCCCGGAAAATCTCCACCGCGTACCGCTCGTGCACCGTCTCAGCCAGCGGAACGAGCGGCTTCTTCGGGTACGGCCAGGCGTCCAGGTCCATCGTCGTGCGCTTGTGCACCCGGAACGGCACGTCCGCCCGGTTCGGCACGACCCGCTGGATCCGGCCGTCGGGCAGGTAGTCCACGTCGTAGAAGCGCGGTACGTAGACGCTCTCGGTACGCGCCAGCCGCAGCAGCAGCTCGTCCCGGCCACCCGGGCAGCCCTCGGTCTTCCACTCCCGGACGATCCCGGTGATCTCCAGGACCGCTTCCTCGCCGTCGCCGAGCACGGCGGCGTCGACGAAGTCGGCGATGGGTTCGGGGTTGAACGCGGCGTGCCCACCCGCCACGATCACCGGATCGGCGTCGGTGCGGTCGGCGGCGAGCAGCGGGACGCCGGCCAGGTCGATCGCGGTGAGCAGGTTCGTGTAGCCCAGCTCGGTGGCGAACGACACGCCGAACAGGTCGAAGTCGCGGACCGGGCGGTGTGCGTCGACGGTGAACTGCGGCACGCCGTGGGCGCGCATCAGCTTCTCCAGGTCCGGCCAGACCGCGTACGTCCGTTCGGCGAGGGTGTCCGGCAGCTCGTTGAGCACCTCGTAGAGGATCTGCACGCCCTGGTTGGGCAGCCCCACCTCGTACGCGTCCGGGTACATCAGCGCCCACCGTACGGTCGCCGCGTCCCACTCCTTGACCACCGCGCCCAGCTCACCACCGACGTACTGGATGGGCTTGGTCACCTGGGGCAGCAGCGGCTCCAGCCGGGGCCACACGGAGTTGGCCGCGACGGGACGCGAAGTCGTGGGCGGGACGCTCATGATGCCCAAGGGTACGCGCCCGCCCACCGACCGCCGCTCATACCCGGCACCGTGGGCGGGCCGGCGAACGCCCTCGGGGTCGTACCGGCGCCCGGCGGACCAGCTTGCACCGGCCTTCCCGTCATCCCGGGTCGGTCCCGGTGGCACACCGGTACTAACCTCGGACCGGCGCGAGAGGAGATTGCCGCGATGCCGGAGCCGCAGCCGGGAGCCGACCGGCCGGTCGACGGGAGCCGTCCGGAGCAACACCGGGACGGGGAGCCGGCGGTCACCCACGAACTGCCCACCGACCCGGCCGAGGCCGACCAGCCGGCCAGGCCAGCTGACACCGGACCGGCCGGAAACGCGCCGGCCGACGCCGAACCGGCCGACGCCGAACCCACCAAGGCGGCCCCCACCGAGGCCGGCGCGCCCGCCGACGCGCGGCCCACCGAGGCCGTCTCCGACGAGGGCCAGCCGCCGGTGCCGATGGAGCCGCAGGTCGGTCCGCAGGGCACCCGCGTGTTGCCCGAGTCCGCGCCGGAGGCGGTCACCCCGCGCTGGAGCGGCTCGGCACCGGTACCGCCGGCAGCACCGCGCCGACGCGGCTGGGGCGAGTCGGCCGAACCCACCCCGCCGCCAGCGCCGCCGGTGTCGCAGCCGGAACACCAGACACCTGTCGATCCGTGGGCCGGCGTCGACACCAGCGGCTGGGAACTTCCCTCGACCGATTTTCCCGCCCTGCCGCCGACGCTGTCCTACCCGAGCCCGCCGCCGACCCGGCCGTACTCCGGGCCCCCGGTCTCCCCGGCACCGGTCTCGCCCCTTCCGCCGCCTCCGGTCGCGTCACCGCAACAACCCCCGCCCCCGATCGCGCCACAGCGGCCGCAACCACCCGGGCCCTACCCGCCCGCCCCGGCCGGCCCACCGGCGTCACCACCGCCCCGCGGTCGGCGAGGCAGGAAGAAAGCCAAGGCTGGACCGGTCGCGCCTCCACCGGGCTGGCAACCGCCCGCGGGGTACGTCCCGGTGCCGGTCCGCAGACGTCGCCGCTGGCCCTGGTTGCTGCTGCTGACCCTGGCCTGCTGCTGCGGCTGCCCGGCCTACTACGGCATGCCGATGGCCAGCCAGTACCCGGCGAACGCCACGCTGCCGCAACAGGTGGCCGACCTGCGGCTGCGCGAGGACCCGCGCAGCGCCCGTGACGCGCGACAGTTGGAGACCCAGATGCGCCAGTCGCACTGGCTCGCCGAGGACACCTTCGCCGGGATCTACCACACGAGCAACGGCAAGCGGGTGACCGTCTTCGGCGGCACCGGTTTCCGGTTCACCCCGTCGGCGGACGCCGACGCCGAGATCGAGCGGCTCAAAGAGCAGTACGCGCTCGGCGAGAAGCAGATCATGGAGACCGGTGTCCGGGGTCGCCACGAACGTTGCGCGGTGGGACGCACCGACGGAGTCGGTGCGGTGGTGTGCACCTCGGTCGACCACGGCAGCATCGCCACCGGTGTCTTCACCGGGCTCTCCGTGGACGACAGCTCCCGACTGCTGGGCACCCTACGGGATCAGATCGTCACCACCGATGGCTGACCGAACCGATCACCGTGCGCCGTCGGCGCGACCGGCAGGACGGCTCAGCGGGTGTCGGCCTCGCCGGTGACCGGCGGGTGGGCCCGCGGCGGCGCGTAGCGGGAGACGTACTCCTGGCCGGTCAGCTTCTGGATCTCACCCATCATCTCGTCGGTCATCTGCCGCAGCGACAACCGGTCGTCCGGCCGGCCGGTGAAGTCGAGCGGCTTGCCGAACCTGACTGTGATCTTGCCGGTGAAGGGGCGCGGCACCCGGGCACCGATCGGCTGCACCTTCTCGGTGCCGATCATGCCCACCGGGATGATCGGCACTCCGGCCGCGATGGCGAGCCGGACCGCTCCGGTGCGTCCCCGGTACAGTCGCCCGTCCGGCGAGCGGGTGCCCTCCGGGTAGACGACCACCAGGTCGCCGCCCTTGAGCGCCGGGATGGCGGCGTCGAACGCGGCAAGCGCGGCACGGCCGCCGGCCCGCTCCACCGGGATCGCACCGAGACCGGTGAGCACGAACTTGGAGAAGCGGCCCTTGACGCCGGTGCCCGTGAAGTACTCGGACTTGGCCCAGAACGCCAGGTGCCGGGGCACCACCGTGCCGAGGAACAGTTCGTCGGCCACCGAGAGGTGGTTGCCGGCGAAGATCGCGCCGCCCTTGTCCGGGATGTGCTCCAGCCCCTCCACCGTCGGACGGAACGCCAGCCGCATCGCGGGCCCCACGGTGAGCTTGCCGATGGTGTAGAGCAGCGGCACTGGTCCTCCGGCGGATCGAGTGAGGTAAGAGGCGGTGTCACCGTAGCGGACCGCCCCACCACAGCATGCGTGAGGTCGGGCTGGTCCGCTGGCTGAGTACGGGTTGCCGGAAAGGGGCCCTCCGGTCGGGAAGGGCCCCTCCGGGCAACTCAGACGCGACGAACGACCACCGTCACCGGCACGCCCTCACCGACCTCACCGGCGAAGCCGTCGATCCCCTCGGCGAAGTCGACGCTGTCGGCCAGCACCTCCCGGGCCACGAAGTCGCGGTACCCGGCCACCGCCGCCCGGACCTCGTCGGAGCCCGCCGCCGTCACCACGATCCGGTCGGACACGTCGAGATCGGCGGCGCGGCGAGCCTGCTGCACCACTCGGACGAAGTCCCGGGCCAGCCCCTCCGCGGCCAGTTCGGCGGTGACCGTGGTGTCCAGCACCACCACCCCCTCGCCGCCGGGCAGCGGCGCCGAGTGCTCGGCGTCGGCGGCGACCAGGCGCAGCTCGTACTCGCCGTCGGCGAGGGTGACCCCGGCAGCCACCGGAGCGCCGTCGACCAGCTCCCACTCCCCCGCCTTGACCGCCTTGATCACCTGCTGCACCTGCTTGCCGACCCGGGGCCCGAGCGCCCGCGGCACCACCGTCAACACCTGCTGGCAGTACGCCGACACCTCGTCGGTGAAGACGACCTCCTTGACGTTCACCTCGTCGGCCACCAGGTCGGCGAAGGGCCGCAACTGTCCGGCCACCGGGCTGGCCACGGTCAGCTTCGACAGCGGCAGCCGTACCCGCAGCCCCTTGGCCTTGCGCAGCGACAGCGTCGCCGAGGCGACGGCACGCACGTTGTCCATCGCGGCGACCAGCTCGTGGTCGGCCGGGAACGCCTCGGCCACCGGCCAGTCGGTCAGGTGCACCGACCGCTCGCCGGTCAGCCCGCGCCAGATCTCCTCCGCGGTGAGCGGCGCCAGCGGCGCCACCACCCGGCAGAGCGTCTCCAGCACGGTCCACAGCGTGTCGAAGGCGTCCGCGTCGCCGGCCCAGAAGCGGTCCCGGGATCGACGCACGTACCAGTTGGTCAACGCGTCCAGGTAGGACCGCACGGTGGCGCAGGCCCCCGAGATGTCGTACGCGTCCATCTGCGCGCCGGCCGTCGACACCAGCTCGTTCGTCTTCGCCAGCACGTACCGGTCGAGCAGGTGCGTCGAGTCGGTTCGGCGTCGCGCGGTGTGCGAGTCGGCGTTGGCGTAGAGCGAGAAGAAGTACCAGACGTTCCACAGCGGCAGCAGCACCTGCCGGACGGCGTCGCGCACGCTCGCCTCGGTGACCGGCATGTCCCCGCCCCGCAGCACCGGCGAGGACATCAGCATCCAACGCATCGCGTCCGAGCCGTACGAGTCGAAGACGTGGTAGACGTCCGGGTAGTTGCGCAGGCTCTTGGACATCTTGCGCCCGTCGGAGCCGAGCAGGATGCCGTGGCTGAGACAGTTGCGGAACGCCGGCCGGTCGAACAGCGCGGTGGCCAGCACGTGCATCGTGTAGAACCAGCCGCGGGTCTGGCCGATGTACTCGACGATGAAGTCACCCGGGTAGTGGTGCTCGAACCAGTCGGCGTTCTCGAACGGGTAGTGCACCTGGGCGAACGGCATCGAGCCGGACTCGAACCAGCAGTCCAGCACCTCGGGCACCCGACGCATCATCGACCTGCCGGTCGGGTCGTCCGGGTTGGGCCGGACCAGCTCGTCCACCGCCGGCCGGTGCAGGTCGGTCAGGCGTACCCCGAAGTCCCGCTCGATCTCGGCCAGCGAGCCGTACACGTCGACCCGCGGATAGTTCGGATCGTCCGACTTCCACACCGGGATGGGCGAGCCCCAGAACCGGTTCCGGCTGATCGACCAGTCCCGGGCGTTGGCCAACCACTTGCCGAACGAGCCGTCCTTGATATGCCCCGGCGTCCAGTTGATCTGCTGGTTCAGCTCGACCATCCGGTCCTTGAACGTCGTCACCGCGACGAACCACGACGACACCGCCTTGTAGACAAGCGGGGTGTCGCAGCGCCAGCAGTGCGGGTACGAGTGGGTGTAGGTGTCCTGCTTGAGCACCACCCCCCGCTCCTTGAGCTGGCGGATCACCGGCTTGTTGACGTCGAAGACCTGCTCGCCCTCGAACGGCGGCACCAGCGCGGTGAACCGGGTGTGGTCGTCGACGGTGACGACGGTCGGGATGCCGGCGGCGTTGCAGACGTTCTGGTCGTCCTCGCCGAAGGCGGGAGCCAGGTGCACGATCCCGGTGCCGTCCTCGGTGGTCACGAAGTCCGCCCCGAGCACCTGGTACGCGTTCGGCCCGGCCTGCTCCACCAGGAAGTCGAAAAGCGGGGTGTAGCGGCGACCGACCAGGTCCGCGCCACGCACCGTGCCGACCTGCTCGTATCCTTCAAGTTCCTTGGCGTACGCGCCGAGCCGCGCCGCGCCCACCAGGTGGCGAGCGCCGTCGCGCTCCAGCACCGCGTACTCGATGTCCGGGCCGACGGCGAGGGCCAGGTTCGACGGCAGGGTCCACGGCGTGGTGGTCCAGACGCCCAACCGCAGCGGCCCCCGGAGCAGTTCCGGCGCGGAGTCGTCGGCGGTCAGCTCGAACCACACCGTGAGCGTCGGGTCGTGCCGGTCGCGGTAGACGTCGTCCATCCGGGTCTCGGTGTTCGACAGCGGCGTCTCACACCGCCAGCAGTACGCCAGCACCCGGAAGCCCTCGTAGACCAGGCCCTTGTCGTGCAGGGTCTTGAAGGCCCACATGACGCTTTCCATGTAGTCCAGGTCGAGGGTCTTGTAGTCGTTTGTGAAGTCGACCCAGCGGGCCTGGCGGGTGACGTACCGCTCCCAGTCCTGGGCGAACTCCAGCACCGAGCTGCGGCACGCCTCGTTGAACCGGGCCACACCGAGGTCGAGGATCTCCGCCTTGCTGGTGATGCCGAGCTGCTTCTCGGCGACCACCTCGGCGGGCAGGCCGTGGCAGTCCCAGCCGAAGCGCCGCTCCACCCGCCGGCCGCGCATGGTCTGGTAACGCGGCACCACGTCCTTGACGTACCCGGTGAACAGGTGGCCGTAGTGGGGCAGGCCGTTGGCGAACGGCGGGCCGTCGTAGAAGACGTACTCGTTCTTTCCCTGGTCGCCCGCCGGGCGGGCATCCACGGACGCCTCAAAGGTCTTGTCGGCCGTCCAGTGTTCCAGGACCCGGCGCTCGACCGCGGGCAGGTCCGGGCTCGCCGGTACGCCGCCGGCGGTCGGGTCGTGCAACGGATAGGCCATCGGGGGTCGCTCTCCTCGCTGACGCTCACTGTCGTGTGGGTCTGCGAGGACGAACTCTCCGGTACGCCGTGACCGGCGCTCCGGGGGCCCGCGGTACCACCCCGCTTGACGGTCAGCTTCGACCGCCCGCTCGTTGTCGGCGATAACGGGCCGCCCCGTCCGGTTCTACTGAGCCGGTCACCCAGCCGTTCTTCCGGAAGCTCCCCGGTGATAGCCGGATCATCGCCCTTCGGCCGTCAAGGTTACCCGACCTCCCTGCCGCCCCGCCTCCAAGTAACACCCGCCACCCACCCCCGCGATCTTGCACTTCTGGTCGGCTCTTTGATGTAGAACATCCGCTTTGTCCCGACAGAAAGTGCAAGATCGCGAGAGGTGTGGGGGCGGTGGTCAGGGGGTGGGGAGGGTGGTGGTCCAGAGGGAACGGCCCGCGCGGTTGCGGAGGTGGACGGTGAGGGCCCGGGTCTCGGCGTCGATGTGGACCTCGCCGAAGTGTTGGAAGCCCTCCGCCGGGGACGTGTTGGCCCGCGGTGGGGCGTTGACGAAGACGGCCTTCGGGCCGAAGGTGCCGTCCAGGGCGTTGGGGCCGAAGGCGCCGGCGTGCGCCGGTCCGGAGACGAACTCCCAGAACGGGGTGAAGTCGGCAACTGCCGCCCGCGCCGGGTCGTAGTGATGTGCGGCGGTGTAGTGCACGTCGGCGGTGAGGAAGACGATGCCGCTCACGCCCGCCCGGTGAGCCGCACCGAGCACCCGGGCGAAGTCCAGTTCCCGGCCGGCCGGCGCGCCCGGATCACCCTGTGCCACGCCCTCCTGGGCGTCGGATCCGTCGGGCACCACCAACCCGATCGGCAGGTCGATGGCGATCACCTTCCAGGTGGCCCGGGAACGGGTCAGTTCCCGGATCAGCCAGGCCCGCTGCTCGGCGCCGAGCAGGCCACGGCCGGGGTCGGCGTAGGTGTTGCCGTCGTTGGGGTCCTTGTAGGTCCGCATGTCCAGCACGAAGAGATCCAGCAACGGGCCGTACGACATCCGTCGGTAGCGCGGTCCGCGCGGTGGCGTGGGCAGCCACTCGTCGAAGGCCCGCCGGGCCCGCGCGGCGAGCACATCCACCCGGCGCTCGGTGTAGCGGCTGTCGGTCAGCACCTCGCCCGGATACCAGTTGTTTGTCACCTCGTGGTCGTCCCACTGGTTGACCTGGGGTACCTCCGCGGCGAACGCCCGCAGGTGCTCGTCGAGCAGGTTGTACGCGAACTGCCCACGGAACTCGGCCAGCGACTCGGCAACCTTGAGCTTCTCCGGCACGACCAGATTGCGCCACACCCGCCCGTCGGGCAGGGTCACCGTCTCGGTGAGCGGATTGTCGGCGTACACCGTGTCACCGCTGCACAGGAAGAAGTCCGGCCGACGCTCCCGCATCGCCCGGAAGATCTCCATCCCGCCGAAGTCCGGTGCGATGCCCCAGCCCTGGCCGGCGATGTCCCCGGTCCAGACGAACCGCACGTCGCGACGGTGGTGTGACGGGGCGGTGGTAAGTGAGCCGGTCAACGGCGTGCTCGCCAGGCCCGGCCGGTCCAGGCTCTCCACCCGCACCCGGTAGTGCAGCCGCTCGGCATCGGGCAGCCCGCGCAGTCGCACCTTGCCGGTGAAGTCGGTGTCCGGGGTAAGCACCGGCCCACGTACCCGACGGGCACCCCGGAAGTCGGGCCGGCGGGACACCTCCACCACCATCCGCCCCGGGCGGTCGGAGCGGGTCCAGAGCACCGCCGAGTCCGCCGTGGCGGCTCCGCTCTGCACGCCGTGCGTCAGCACCGGCCGTCCGGCGGGCCGCCAGGCCGGCCCGGCGAGCGCGCCCGGTCCGCCCAGCAGCGCACCGCCGGCGGCACCGGCGCCGGCGACCAGACCGGCCCGCAGCAAGGTACGTCGGTCGAGTTCGGTCATCGTTCCTCCTGAATGAGGGGACTGACCGCTTCGGTCTACCGGGCCGACGTGGCCGTCGGCGTCTGTCCGGGTGACCGCCGCCGGAACGCTGCATGACCGGCGTCACATGCCCCATTTGTCACGCGACGGGCCGGGCGATCCGTCGTGGTGGTGTCAGACCGAACTATCGGGGAGGTTGTCATGCAGCGGATCAACGTGGCCGAGGTGGCACCGGAGGCCTTCGGCGCCGTGCTGGGGCTGGAAAAGTACGTCCGGGCCAACGTCGACCACACCGTGCTGGAACTGGTGAAACTGCGCGCGTCGATGCTGAACGGCTGCACGTACTGCGTCGACATGCACAGCCGGGAAGCGCTCGGCGCCGGCGAGTCGAGCCGTCGACTCTTCGCGGTGGCCGCCTGGCGGGAGGCGCCCTTCTTCGACGAGCGGGAACGCGCCGCTCTCGCGTTGACCGACGCGGTCACCCGGCTGGGCGAGCACGGCGTGCCCGACGACGTCTGGGACGCCGCGTCGAAGGTCTGGCCGGAGAAGGCCCTCGCCGACCTGGTTCTGGCGATTGCCACAATCAACGTGTGGAACCGGATCGCGGTGACCTTCCGCAACGAGCTGCCGACGGACGTGTGAGTCCGGTCGACGCGGCGGAGGCGGCCGGTGCGCTCGACGCGCACCGGCCGATGCTGCTCGGGCTGGCCTACCGGTTGCTGGGTAGCCGCCACGACGCCGAGGACGTCCTCCAGGAGGCGTACCTGCGCTGGTTACGGGTCGACCGCGCCGAGGTGAGCGAGCCGCGTCGCTACCTGTCCCGGGTGGTGACCCACCTGTCGATGGACCGGCTGCGGGCCCGGCAGGCCACCCGCGAGACGTACGTCGGGCCGTGGTTGCCGGAGCCGGTGCCCACCGCGCCGTCGCCGTTCGGACCGCTGGAGCGTGCCGAACTGCGCGACTCGCTCTCCACCGCGCTGCTGCACCTGCTGGAGCGGCTCACCCCGCCGGAACGCGCCGTCTACGTGCTGCACACCGCCTTCGAGCTGCCCTACGCCGAGATCGCCGAGTTGCTGGACCGCTCCGCCGAGGACTGTCGCCAGCTGCACCACCGGGCGAGCGTCCGCATCGGGCGCGACAAGCGTCGCTTCACCGCCGACCGGGCCGAGCAGGAACGGCTGCTGGAGGCGTTCATCGCCGCCGCGACCGAGGGCGACCTGGCCGCGCTGACCGACCTGGTCGCCGCCGACGCGACCGCGTGGAGCGACGGCGGCGGCCGGGTGCGGGCCGCCCGCAACCCGGTCACCGGCGCGGACCGGGTCGTCCGGTTCGTGCTGGGTGTCCGGGAGAAGGGCTGGCTGCACGCCGTGCGGCGCACGGAACTCAACGGCCACCCGGCCGCCGTGGTGGTCACCGCGGCCGGTGACACGTACGCGGTCACCCTCGGCACGGCCGCCGGTCGGATCACCGACATCTTCCTGGTGGCCAACCCGGACAAGCTGCCCTGGACGGCCTGAGTCGAGCGGCTGGCTCAGCCCAGTTCGGGGAACCAGAGTGCCAGCTCGCGCTTGGCGCTGTCGGCCGAGTCGGAGGCGTGCACCAGGTTCTCCCGGTTGGACAGGGAGAGGTCGCCGCGGATGGTGCCGGCGGCGGCCTTGCGCCCGTCGGTGGCGCCGATCAGGCCGCGCACCACCTCGATGACCTGGTCGCCGGAGAGCACGAGCGCGACAAGCGGACCAGCGGTCATGAACGCCTTCAGCGGCGGGTAGAACGGCTTGTCGACGTGCTCGGCGTAGTGCTCGTCGGCCAGCGCGGCGTCCATCGTCCGGGACACCATCGCGTCGATCCGCAGCCCCTTGCGCTCGAACCGGGAGATGATCTCGCCCACCAGTCCTCGGCTGACCGCGTCGGGCTTGATCAGGACGAGCGTGCGCTCGTCCGGGCTGCTGCTGGACACGCTGGGTTCCTCCTCAGAGCGGAAGCCGGTCGGGCTGGGTACGGTCAGCCTAGCGACCCGGTCCCGGCGCCGGCGCGGGTGGCCGGCCTTCCCCCGGCTCCCGATCCGGCCTAGCCTGGCCCTGACCCCCGGGAGGTCCACTGTGGCGAATGGTGGCGGCAACCGACCCATCGCACCGGTACGCAAGTTGATCGCCGCGGTGCTGGGCACCGTGGCCACCTTCGTCATCCTCTTCGGCCTGGGCATGACCAGCTGGGCCATCGTCGCACTCGGTGCCGCCCTGCTGGCCCTGGCGATCGCGCTGGCCACCGTGCGCAGCGGCGGCCGCACCTGGGTCGTCGGTGCCGGCCACGTGCACAGCGCCTCCGAGCCACCGACCCAGTACGCCTTCGGTCGCTGCGAACTGCAACTGGTGATCGACGCTCCCGGGTTGCCGCCCCGCTCGAAAAAGATCATCGAGCCGCGGGTTCCGGTGTCGAAGTGGCCGTCACTGGGGCAGACCCTGCCGATCCGGGTGGCACTGGACGACCCGCGACACGTCCGGGTGCTCTGGGACGAGGTGCTCACCCACACCGAGGCCGGCAGCACCGCCGACCTGCCCCCCGAGTTCGCCACGGTGCCGCCGGACGAGGTGCTGATCGGGCAGGAGGCGCCACCGTGGGCCGGTCGGGCGCCGGAGGACGACTTCCACGACCCCTCGGGCGATCCGTCCGAGGGGCCACTCGGCGCTCCGTCGGACGGCAGACCGCACGACACCGCGGCCGAACCGGTGGAGCACCACGAGACGGTACGGGTACGCCAGCGCCCGGGTCGTCCGGTCGTGCTGGAGGGGACCGTGGTGGAACGCTCCGACGAGCAGCGGCTCCCCCGCCGAGCCACCCCCGCGCCACGGATGCCCGCCGAGGAGCGGTTCACCGAGGAACCGCTGAGCCCAGCGGCGACCTCCGCCGGGGATGAATCTGCCGACCGGGTGGCCGATCCGGCACCCTCGGGGCGACCCGCGCAGCCACCGACCGGCCCGGCCACGGGCCTGACCGACCCGATGGATCCCCTCGACCCGCTCGACCTGCCGCTCGACGATCCGGACCCGGGCCCGACGGCGACCACCGACCGCGCGACGACCAACGGCCAAGCGGCGACCACCGACCGTCCGACTGCCGACGGTCACCCGCGGTCGGCTGCCGACCGGGGCGAGACGGTCGACGCGGGGGAGCTGGACGAGGCGATCTTCGGCTTCGACCCGGACGCCGCCGACCCGGCGGCCCCGATCAGCGGGGTGGGCATCACCCTGCTGGTGACCGAGCTGTCCCGCTCACTGGAGTTCTACCGGGACCGGCTCGGCTTCACCGAGGTCGACCGGGGTGCCGCCAACGCCGTGCTCTCCTCGGGGGCGACCCGCCTGGTGTTACGCGAGGTGACCGGGGCCCAGCCGATCAGCCGTCGGCTGGTCCACGTCAACCTCGACGTGGACGACATCCAGTCGGCGTACGAACGGCTGCGCGAGTCCGGAGTCCGGTTCACCTACCCACCCCGGGTGGTGAACCGTGGCAGCAAGCTGGAGGTGTGGGCGGCTGCGTTCCGTGACCCCGACGGACACGGCATCGCGCTGACCCAGTGGAGGGAACTCGCCGAGGCGTGATCGGGGCCGGGGCAGCCTGAAACCTGGCACCACCGCCTCAGCCCAGGATCACCCGCCGCACGTGCAGCGCGTACGCCCACACCAGCGCGAACATCACGCCCAGCACGAACAGCGACCAGTGCAGCAGGCCCGAGAGCAGCAGCAGACCCTGCAACACCGTGCCGGCGGGCCAGGCCCACGGCCGACGCATCATGCCGGCGAGCACGGCGGCGACCACGGCCAGCGCCACGACCACGGCGATCGCCGCACCGCCGAGATCAGCGCCGACCGCCCGGATCGGCTGGATCGCCAGCAGCAGCACCAACGCCTCCAGGGCGAGGGCAGCCGCACCGAGACCGCGTACCGCCCGCTGCGGGTCGCGCAGGCCCGACCGGCGCGGCTGGCCGCCGTCCCCCGTCATCGCTTCAGCAGCCGGCGGGCATCGGCCACGGTCACCACGGAACCGGTGATGAGCACCCCGACGCCGGCCAGTTCACCCGGCACGTCCTCCTCGGCCAGCGCCACCGCCGCCTCGATGGCGTCCGGCATCTCGTCGGCCACCTCGACCCGGTCCGGGCCGAACACCTCCGCGGCCAACGCGGCCAGTTCCTTGACCGGCAGCGCGCGGGGTGAGCTGTTCCGGGTCACCACCAACTGGTCGACCACCGGCTCCAGCAGCTCCAGCATGCTGGCAGCGTCCTTGTCGGTGAGGGTCCCCAGCACGGCGACCAGCTTGCTGAACGCGAACTCCTCCTGCAGCGCGGTGACCGTGGCCGCCATGCCCTGCGGGTTGTGTGCGCCGTCGAGCAGGATCGTCGGCGCGCTACGCACCCGCTCCAGCCGCCCCGGGGAACTGGCGGCGGCGAAGCCTTCCCGCACCGCCTCCACGTCGAGCTGCCGGCGGGCACCCGCACCGAGGAAGGCCTCGACGGCCGCCAGTGCCACCGCCGCGTTCTGCGCCTGGTGGGCACCGTGCAGCGGGACGAAGACCTCCTCGTACACCCCACCCAGCCCTTGCAGGGTGAGCACCTGGCCGCCGACCGCGACAGCCCGACGCAGTACGCCGAATTCCGAGCCCTCCCGGGCCACGGTCGCACCCACCTCCGCGCAGCGTTGCAGGATCGGCCGGGCGGCCTCCTCCTCCTGAGCGGCGGCGATCACCGTCGCACCCGGGTGGATGATGCCGGCCTTGGCCACCGCGATGTCCTGGAGCGTGTCACCGAGCCACTCGGTGTGATCGAGCCCGATCGGCGTCAGTACGCACACCCCCGCCTGGATGACGTTTGTGGCGTCCTCGGCGCCGCCGAGACCCACCTCGACCACGGCCACGTCGACCGGTGCGTCGGCGAAGGTGGCGAAGGCCAGCGCCGTGGTCATGTCGAAGTAGGTGAGCGGCTCGGCCGAACGGTCGTCGACCAGTTCGGCGAGCGGCTTCACCTCCTGGTAGACGGCGGTGAACCGGGCCTCGTCCACCGGCTCGCCATCCAGGCTGATCCGCTCCCGCACCGTCTCCAGATGCGGGCTGGTGTACCGCCCGGTGTGCAGCCCGAAGGCCCGCAGCAGCGAATCGATCATCCTGGCCGTGGAGGTCTTGCCGTTGGTCCCGGTCAGATGGATCGACGGGTATGCCCGCTGCGGGCTGCCCAGCAGGTCCAGCAGGGATGAGATGCGGTCCAGCTCGAAGACCATCCGGGTGAAGCCACGCGCGGCCAGTTCGGCCTCCACCTGCGCGAAGGCGGCACGCTCGGCCCCGCCGGTCCGGTCACGGCGGTCCGCGCCCGCACGATCACCGGTACGGGCGCGGTCGGTCAATTCGCTGGGGTCCGCACCCGCCCGCTCGGCACGGATGCGGTCGGTACGGTCGACAGGGTCGGTCACGAGGAAAGTGCCTCCAGGGCGGCATCGATGCGGGCCAGGTCGGCCTCGGCGACCGCCAACCGTTCGCGGATCTTGGAAACGACGTGCTCGGGGGCCTTGCCGACGAATGCCGGGTTGTCCAGCTTCGCCCGGGCCTGTCCCGCCTCCTTCTCCGCCGCCGCGCGGTCCTTGGTCAACCGGGCCCGCTCGGCGGCGACGTCGATCGAACCCCGGGTGTCCAACGCGACACTGACCTCACCCGGCATGGCCAGGGTCGCGCTGGCCTGGAAATCGTCACCGGCCGGGTCCAGCCGGGCCAGCGACCGGATCAACGGCTCGTGCGCCGACACACCGGCGCCGGACAACCCGTCGAGTCGGGCCGCGACCCGCTGGGTCGGACGCAGCCCCTGGTCGGAGCGGAACCGCCGGACCTCGGTCACCACCCGCTGGAGGGTGGCCACCTCCGTCTCGGCCGCGTCGTCGATCAGCGCCCGGTCAGCCGTGGGCCAGGCCGCGGTAAGCACCGTCTCCCCGCCGGTGAGCGCCGTCCACAGCTCCTCCGTGACGAACGGGATCACCGGGTGCAGCAGTCGCAACAGTTGGTCCAGCACGTGACCGAGTACCCGGCGGCTGACCTCGGCCGGTTCGCCGCCGCCAGCCAGCACCGGCTTGCTCAGCTCCACGTACCAGTCGCAGACGTCGTCCCAGGCGAAGTGATACAGCAGGTCACAGACCTTCGCAAACTCGTACGCCTCGAACTGCTCGTCGACCTCGGCGGTGACGTGGGCCAGCCGGGACAGGATCCACCGGTCGATGGTCGACAGCCGCCCGGCGTCCGGCATCGGGCCGTCGGTGTGCGCGCCGTTGATCAGTGCGAACCGGGTGGCGTTCCAGAGCTTGTTGCAGAAGTTGCGCGAGCCCTGGCACCACTCCTCGCTGACCGGCACGTCGCCACCGGGGTTTGCGCCCCGGGCCAGGGTGAACCGGGTGGCATCGGCGCCGTACCTGTCGATCCAGTCCAGCGGGTCGACCACGTTGCCGAACGACTTGGACATCTTCTTGCCGTGCTCGTCGCGGACCATCCCGTGCAGGGCGATCACGTCGAACGGCTGCTTGCCATCCATCGCGTACAGGCCGAACATCATCATCCGGGCGACCCAGAAGAACAGGATGTCGTACCCGGTGACCAGCACACTCGTCGGATAGAACTTCGCCAGGTCCGGGGTCTGCTCCGGCCAGCCGAGCGTGGAGAACGGCCAGAGGCCACTGGAGAACCAGGTGTCCAGCACGTCCTCGTCCTGGTGCCAGCCCACACCGGTCGGCGGTTGCTCGTCCGGGCCGACGCAGACCACCTCGCCGGCCGGGCCGTACCACACCGGGATCCGGTGGCCCCACCAGAGCTGCCGGGAAATGCACCAGTCGTGCATGTTGTCGACCCAGGCGAAATAGCGCTTTGCCAGTTCCGCCGGCTCGATGCGCACCCGACCGTCACGCACCGCGTCGCCGGCCGCCTTGGCCAGCGGTGAGGTGTTGACGAACCACTGCAGCGACAACCGGGGCTCGACGGTGGTCCGGCACCGGGAGCAGTGGCCGACGGCGTGCACGTACGGCCGCTTCTCCGCGACGATGCGTCCGTCGGCCCGCAGCGCGGCAACGATCGCCGGACGGGCCTCGAACCGGTCCAGCCCCTCGAACGGTCCGTGCGCGGTGATCACCCCCCGCTCGTCCATGATCGTCAAACTGGGCAGGTCGTGCCGCTGCCCGATCTCGAAGTCGTTCGGGTCGTGCGCCGGGGTCACCTTCACCATGCCGGTGCCGAAGGACGGGTCGACGTGCACGTCCCCCACGATCGGGATTCGCCGCCCGGTCAACGGCAGCTCGACCTCGGTGCCGATCAGGTGGCGGTACCGCTCGTCGTCCGGGTGCACGGCGACCGCCGTGTCGCCGAGCATCGTTTCCGCCCGGGTGGTGGCCACCACCACGTCGTCGCTGTAGCGGATCGAGACCAACTCGCCGTCGTCGTCGGTGTGCTCCACCTCGATGTCGGACAGGGCGGTCAGACAGCGCGGACACCAGTTGATGATCCGGTTCGCCCGGTAGATCAGGCCGTCGTCGTACAGCTTCTTGAACATGGTCTGGACGGCGCGGGACAGGCCCTCGTCCATGGTGAAGCGCTCCCGGTCCCAGTCGACCGAGTCGCCGAGCCGACGCATCTGGCCGAGGATCGCGCCGCCGGAGGATGCCTTCCACTCCCACACCCGCTCGACGAACTTCTCCCGGCCCAGGTCATGACGGGAGAGCCCCTGCGCAGCGAGCTGCCGCTCGACCACGTTCTGGGTGGCGATGCCGGCGTGGTCCATGCCCGGCAGCCAGAGCGCCTCGTAGCCCTGCATCCGCTTGCGCCGCACCAGGGCGTCCTGCACCGTGTGGTCGAGCGCATGACCCATGTGCAGCGAGCCGGTGACGTTCGGCGGCGGAATGACGATGGTGAAGGGCTGCCGATCGCTGTCCGCGGAAGCCCGGAATCGACCGTCGGCTACCCACTGCTCGTACCGTCGCTGCTCTACCTCAGCCGGCTGATACTGGCCGGCGAGGGTCGGGGCGTCGGGGCGTCGGGCATCCAGTCTCTCGGTCACCCTGAAAGTCTACGGAGGGCTTCGACGGACCCGACGTGCGCCACCGGTCGTTCGCGTACGGTGTCGGCTATGTCCGACGCACATCTCAGTGCCCGCCAGCTCGACGAGGGCGCTCCGCCGGTCGAACTGACCGACGAGCCGATCGAGCTGGGCGACCGCGAGCCGACCGACGACGCCGACCGGCCCCACGTGCGGTCCCGGCGGCGACGCCTGGCCGTGGTGGCGCTCGCGATCATCGCGGCGGTGGGGGTGGGTGCGTTCGGCACCTGGGGCTGGCGGATCGTGCAGCAGAAGGACGCCCGGATCACCACGCCCGACCAGGTCGCCGGGCTTCGCCTGGACAACAGCGACCGGGCGGCCAGCACCGCCGACTACCTGCGTAGCGGGCTGGCTGCCGACATTCAGCTGGACAGCAGCTTCGGTGCCGTCTACCAGGACCCGGCCGACGCCCGGCGATCCGTACTCATCTTCGGCGGGACGACCCTGCTGTGGCAGCCGGAGCGGGATCTGGAAAGTCTGTTCGAGCTGATGGCCGACGAGACCGCGGCCGTGACCGGACTCCGCGGTGTGTCACCGGGGCGGCTGGGCGGCGTGATGAAGTGCGGCAGCACCGGCGGCGAGGGCGGCGACTTCGCGGTCTGCGGCTGGGCTGACCACGGCAGCGTGGTGCTGGCCATGTTCCCCGCCCGCTCGGTTGACGAATCCGCCGGCCTGCTGCGGCAGATCCGGGAGAGCATGCAGACTCGCGACTGACAGCTGCGCGCCGGCCGGCCCGGATGCTCGCGCGACGGCCGCCGCGCCCGGTCAGCCGGGGCGGGCGTGCCGCACCGGCGTGGCCAGCCCCGCGAGAGCCACCAGGATGATTCCTCCACCGGCGAGAAGACACACCAGCGGTACGCCGTACACCTCGGCACCCCAGGTGACGACAGCCGCGCCGACCGGACCGAGCGCATAGTGGGTTGCCCAGAAGACCGAGGTGACCCGGCCGAGGAGCCGGTTCGGGGTGACCTCCTGTCGCAGCGACAGCGAACAGATCGCCCCGACCGCCACCGCACCGAGGTAGCCCGCCGCCAGGGCCGCCACCACCGGCACGGTACGCGCCGAGCCCAGCACCGCCACGGCCACGCCGGCCAGTGCAATGCTGCCCGACCAGGTCACCCCGAAGCCGAGCCGGCGCCGCAGCGGAGCCACCGCGAGCGAACCGAGGAGCGTACCGCCAGCCGCCACTCCCAGCACCAGGCCGACGGTGCTATCGGTGCCGCCCAGGTTGAGCCGCACGTGGTAGATCAACACGTCGTCGAGGCCGTGGGTGAGGAAGATGAACGCCGACAGCAGCAGGGTCAGGGCGCGCAGGACCGGATGCCGCCAGAGGAAACGTGCCCCTTCCAGCAACTCGCCGCGCAGGCTGGCGACCGACATCGCGGCCCGCGACGGCCCGTCCTCCCGCAGCCGTACGACGCTGAGCGCGGCGGCCGCCACGGCGAAGCTCGCGGCGTTCACCCCGATCGCGGTCGAGTGGCCGAACCCGGCGACGACCAACCCGGCCAGCAGCGGACCGCCGATGCCGGCGACCGCGTAGCTCGCCGACAGCTTGCCGTTCGCCTCGGTGATCCGCCCGACGTCGACGAGCCCGGGCACCGCCGCCACGTACGCCACCCGGAACACCATGCCGACTGCCGCGCTCGCTGGTAGCACCAGGTAGAGCAGCCACAGCTGTGGCCCCCACAGCCAGGCCACGGGGATGGCAGTGAACAGTCCGGCGCGGACGACGTCGGCGCCGATCAGCAGGCGCCTGCGGTCCATCCGGTCGACCAGCACACCAGCGAAGATCGCAGTGACCACCGCGGCCACCCCGGCCACCGCGGTGAGCAGGCCCATCAGTGCCACCGAGCCGGTCAGTTGGAGTACCAGCAGCGGTATCGCCAGCGCGGCGAAGCCGTCACCGACCACGGAGAGGGTCTGCGCCGACCAGAACACCGTGAAGTTGCGGTTCCGCCACAGCGGTTCGGTGGCCGGCCGTTCCGCCGTGCGTGCCGTCACTCGCGCGATGCTATTCGTAGGCCGACGCCTGTCGCTTCCGCTTTATCGGGCCCAGTCTCTAACGGGCCTTGGACTTCATCGGGGGGCCGTGGCCCGCTCGCCGGCTAGAGAAGAAGTGTTCGGTGCCGGACGGTGCCGCGCAGCGTAAAGCCTCTGGAACGCGTTTAGGGCCACCCTGTGGGTGGCCCTAAACGGGAAGAATGTCCGGCGGTGTCCTACTCTCCCACACCCTCCCGGGTGCAGTACCA